>CAMZLC010000118.1 GCA_947311605.1 uncultured Sulfurovum sp. | reverse complement strand
TATATGTGTAGGCAAATGTTCATCACTGAAAAAGAAAAATCTATATCCATCAATTCTCAAAATAGTTGGCATCTCTGTCCTTATGTGTAATTATACACAATATTTTAGATTTTGTCTAGTTATTCGAAGGAAAAAGGGGACAGACCTCTAGTCCGAAATTAATCTAGCGTACCCCCTAAATAGCACCGATCGTTACATATTTGCAAAAAACGCACCAAACCGGCCACCCTTCGCGTTAGCATCCGGCCACCAATGACGCCAGACATCCGGCCACCCCTGTCGCTTGACATCCGGCCACTTTTGGTCAGAAAGCGCGATTTTATATTGGCTTAAGGTTTCTGGCTTCAGAGGAGATATTTTCCAAATTTAACTACACTCTTCGTATCTCAAATACAAAGGGTAAATATGAGGATCATATCTATGAAACAGATCAGGGAAGTATTGAGGCTGCATCTATTTGCAAACCTCTCTTCAAGAAAGATAAAGAGCGCTACGGGAGTAGCCAGAACAACCGTGCAGGATTACATCAAGCGATGCAAAGAGAGTGATATCACTACAGATACTCTTGAACATATGAACGACGATGAACTGAGCCTGAAACTATTTGGGGAATTCAAACACAACACCCCAAAGAGCGGCAAGATTATGCCCGATTACAACTACATCCACCAGGAACTCAAACAGTCCAAAAAGGATAAGACCAAAGTAACGCTTATGTTCCTCTGGGAAGAGTATAAGGAGCAGTATGGCAGTGATGCATATGAATATACACAGTTTCGCGTATACTACAGACGCCATAAACAAAGACTCAATCCTTCCATGAGACAGGCACACATAGCCGGAGAGAAACTCTTCGTAGATTACAGCGGTGTCACTCTGCCCATCTACGATCAAAAGAGCGGTGATGTATCATACGCTCAGGTATTTGTAGCAGTGCTGGGTGCCAGCGGGTATACATTCGTACACGCCACCCCTTCACAAAAGCAGGAGTATTTCATACTCTCTCACATGCTGACCTATGAATTCTTCGGTGGTACACCCCGTATAGTCGTTCCCGACAACCTCAAGTCAGCCATCATCTTCAACGATAAAAAGCACGGTCTTGTTATCAATGAGAGTTATGCAGCACTCGCAAGGCACTTTCAAATGATAGTAGAGCCCGCAAGACCCAGAAAACCAAAAGACAAAGCAAAAGTCGAACAGGGAGTGCAGGCGATACAGAGATATATTCTCGCACACTTCAGGCACCAGAAGATATTCTCTGTAGACGAAGCCAACGAGAAGATCTCTATGATACTTGATATGTACAACAACAAAGTGATGAAGCATATAGGCAAGAGCAGAACAGAGCTCTTCGAAGAGTTGGACAAACCTCTACTGAGAACTCTTCCTGCCAACAGGTATGTCTATGAAGAGTTCAAAATAGCAAGAGTGAATATGAACTACCATATCATTTTAGAAAAATGTGAATACTCTGTTCCCTTCAAATACCTGAAAGAACAGGTAGAACTGAGATACTCTACGAACAATGTCAGAATTTATTACAAAAATGAACTCATAGCCACACACCCAAGGCTTAGAATCCCTGGTGAAGCATCCACACTTCACGAGCATATGCCTTCAAGCCACCAGTATGTCAACGAGAAGATGAATCCCCAGCGGCTTAGAAGCTGGGCAAAAAACATCGGCGAGTACAGCACGGTGTTTGTAGAAGATGCCTTTGAGGCAGTAGAGCACAAAGCACATGCCTATCGTCAAATAGTCGCTGTACTCTCTCTGGCAAGAAGATATGGGAATATGGAGCTGGAGCTGGCGCTCTCATATGCCAACAGCCACAATATCTCCAAAGTCAAATCCATCGTCTCCATTTTAGACAAAAAACGCTATCTGCAAAAGGAAAACAGCGGCAATAATCCAGACTACAAAACACCCTCGCTATTCAATGATCACAAGAATATCAGAGGCAGTGATACTTATAAGTAGTGCAAACAGACAGCAAAGACGGCGGCAGGCAATATGAAGAACGGGACGCCGTAGAAATGAAAAAGCGAAAACAAAAAAACAGAGCAGAAAAAAGGAAACAGCAATGACACATTCACAACTCACCGACAAGATCAACCAACTGGGCTATAAGGGGCTCAGGGATGCTTATCAAAGACAGAGCGAAGATGTCTCTTACAGTTCAATGAGCTTTGAAGAGAGACTCTATCAACTTCTGGACGCTCAGGAGATATTTCTCAAAAACAAAAGAATCACAATGAACCACAGGCTATCAAAAATCAAAGACAAACAGGCAGCCATAGATGCTATAGACTACAGACCTGACAGAAGAATAGACAAAGCACAGATACAATCACTCGTACAACTGAACTTCATAGAGGCCAGGCAGAATGTTATCATTACCGGCAAAACAGGTACAGGCAAGAGCTTTCTCGCGCAAGCCCTTGCCAACCGTGCCATCTATGACGGATACAGAGTATACTATAGAAGAGCACCGTCACTGCTTGAAGAGATAAGGATCTCAAGGATTGATGGCAGCTACACCAATCTTCTCAAAAAGTATTCCAGATTCAAGCTGCTGATACTTGATGACTTTGGAATCGCACCCATAGTGGATGATGATGCTACCAACCTGTTTGAGATAATCGAAGAGAGGACGAATATCAACTCTACCATTATCACTTCTCAGCTTCCTGTATCAGAGTGGTATAACTATCTCAACAACAATACAATTGCAGATGCCATATTGGATAGAATCGTCTACTCATCACATAGGATTGAACTGGAGGGAGAATCGATGAGAAAAGTCAATTCTTTATCGGAGAATGTAGAATATTAAAACGACATCCGGCCACTTTGTGCTAAAATAGCACCAAGGAAAATATCTCCTCACAGGTGGCCGGATGTCAAACGCGATTGGTGGCCGGTTTGGGCGCTATGGGCAGGCTGTTTTGGGGAGGGTACAAGGGCGCGAATCTGCAGCAGCTTGAGTGGCAGGTATGTCTCTATTTTGTCAGAACGCTGTTTTCGTCTTCTGGGGTATGTGATCTCTACGGTTTCCTGAAATGCTTCAGGGTTCTGTAAATCAAACACGAGCCCGCCACGCACAAACCCTTTTTCTACCAGTAGGATATCGTTTATATCATAGGCGTTGAACTGAATGGTGCGGGTGAAGATATCTTTTTTGTAGTGATGTGCAGGATGTATGGATTGGTAGTGTGAAAATGTCTTGATATCCTTAGCAATCGCATGTCGCTTTTTTTGTGGTTCCAGCTCGCCATTTCTGATGAGTTTATTGGCACTGCGTTCAAGCATATCAGGGAGCTGTGCGGGGTCTATGCTTCTTACGCTTTTGGAGTGGTATGCAAAAAAAGCGATCCGTGTCACCTCCTTGGGTAAAAAAATAGGGAGATGATTGGTGAGTATAGGAGAGAGGGGAAGCTCATCCTCTGCCAATGCATCTGTGGCCTCCTTCACCAGATCCTCAAAAGCCTTTTTATATCCATAGTCCAGTGAGTATCGTTTTCCGTTTTCAAAGGCATAAAACTGCATATCCCTTATCAACTCTTCGGCTCTCATGCGAAACATAGGTATATCCGTACTATCCATAGGCAGATCCTAGTGTATAAATGTATAGGATATTATAGCGTATTTTCTTCCCTGTTGTTCTCTTTTTTGGTGCTGGATATTGTGTTATAATAGGCATATTTTGGAGTAAAGGGATAGGATGGATTTTGGATACCCCCAGCTTGTCAGACAAATACAAAAAGATTTCAAAATTGATTTCTATGGCGATCATGGTATTGATCATTGGCGAAGGGTCTATCTCAATACACAGAAGCTAGCCTCACACTACCAGATAGCATCAGATGTCTTTGCGCTCTTCGCACTGCTGCATGACAGTAAGCGGCATGATGAGTATGAGGATATCCATCATGGGGTCAGGGCAGCCGGTTTTGCAAAAAGACTTTTGAGGGAAGGGCGGATCACCCTTGACGAGATGGACAGTAGACGACTGCTCTATGCCTGTGCCAACCATACACGAAGCGACGAGAGCGATCCGCTGTTTCATGATCTGATTGTTCAGATCTGTTTTGATAGTGACCGCCTCGATATCGGGAGGGTGGGGTATGACATTGATACTTCGTGTTTGGCTACGGCGTATGCAAAGCGGCTGGTGGTGGATGGTGACTA
>CAMZLC010000117.1 GCA_947311605.1 uncultured Sulfurovum sp. | reverse complement strand
GCGAGCAATATAGAAGTAAGTCGTAATACAGTATATGCCTATTTGGAACACTTAACCAAAGGTGACTTGCTTACAGTGGTAGCCGATAACAAAAAAGGACTCAGTGCCTTGAGCAAGCCAGAAAAACTCTATCTGAACAATACCAACCTCTCGTATGCCCTTTGTGACACGCCTGAGACAGGTACGATACGCGAAACATTCTTTGCCAACCAATTACAGGAGCAACATAGAGTAGGCAGTAGCAAAAAAGGTGATTTTATAGTCGATGACAGCTATATATTTGAAGTAGGTGGAGAAAACAAAAGCTTCAAGCAGATACAAGATATAGAGAACTCCTTTATCGTGCAAGATACGGATTCTACGGAAAATAGATATAAAATACCATTGTGGTTGTTTGGGTTTTTGTATTAAACCCAGTTGCCATTTACTTTCTTGGAGTATGCTATACCACGATTTAGACCCAGATTATGCATTTGGGTTAAAAGCAGGAGACCCACATGAAAACACTCATCCTAAGCATACTGATAACACTCGCTGCACTGACCGCAAACAACCTTAAAAGTGAACAATCGCCCTACCTCCAGCAGCATGCAGACAATCCTGTGGCATGGATGCCCTGGACCAAGGCCACACTGGAACAGGCCCAAAAAGAGCAGAAACTAATCTTCCTCTCCATCGGCTATAGTACCTGTCACTGGTGCCATGTGATGGAGGAGGAGAGCTTCGAGAAGCAGGAGGTAGCAGCGGCACTTTCTCAAAGCTATATCGCTATCAAAGTGGACAGAGAGGAGATGCCTCAGCTCGACCACTATTACCAGAATGTCTATCAGGCAATGAACGGCAGAGGGGGCGGATGGCCGTTGACCATCATCATGACACCGGATGCCCATCCCTTCTGGTCAGCCACCTATCTCCCCCGCAAAAACCTCCTCTCGATACTGGAACAAATAGAGACGATGTATCAAAACGAGCGGTCAAAGATCACACAGGCTGCCGAGGAGATCCATGGCCTCATGCAGCGTTCAGAACAACAAAAGGGAGACAATGGGGACTCCGATCTCAAACAGGTCGTTGCTGCACTCCATACCTCTGTCGAAAAGAGCTTTGATGAGATGAGCGGGGGATTTGGGACAGCACCCAAATTCCCTAGGGCTACGCTGCTGGAGGCGATGCTTGATCTCTACAGACTGGAGCATGACAAGCGGCCGCTTGCCATGGTAGAGGAGACACTTCGGGCTATGGCAGAAGGTGGGATCTATGATCAGATCGAGGGGGGATTTTATCGCTACAGTGTCGATGGGCAATGGCATATTCCCCATTTTGAAAAGATGCTCTATACCCAGGCGGAGTTACTGCGTGTCTATGCCAAAGCCTATGACCTCACCCGGAAACCTCTCTACAAAAAGATCGTGCAGGAACTCGTCACATTTATTCACAAGCGCTTTGACAACAAGGGGTTGCTCTACAGTGCCAGCGATGCCGACAGCCTCACAGAAAAAGGGAAAAAAGCGGAAGGATACTATTTTGTCTTTGATTATGCGCAGACCTATGCATTTCTCACAACAAAGGGCTACAGCGAACAGGAAACAAAATCTATCCTTGCGTACTTTCACATCACCCAAGGCGGAAATTTCGAACATAGTCACAGCAATCCCCATATCCAGGAGAGCAAAACACTAAAGAACCTGGAGACGGTTAAGCATGATCTGACGGTACTGCGCGCGCAGAAGCCCTATCCCTTTGTGGACCACAAAATGCTCACTTCATGGAATGCCATGACCATCTCGGCACTGACAGTAGCATCCAGGGTATCCCCAGAATATGGCCAAGAGGCCACACACAGGATCGATACCCTGCTGCACACTCTCTTTGTCGATGGCAGGCTGTATCATCAGAAACTTTCGGGACAGCCCCTCAAAGTACCTGCACTTTTCGAGGATTATGCTTTTTTGATCGATGCACTGGTGGATGTCTATGCAGTGGAGTATGACAACAAATATCTCAAACTAGCACAGCGCTTTGCCAAAGAGGCCATACAAAAGTTTTATGATCGAGGCATCTGGTATCTCAGCGATGATGCTTATAGAACCAAGTCGGGGTTCTACGATAGCGCCTATGCCTCTCCTGCTGCCATTATGACTAGGGCTCTCTTCAAGCTCTCCCTGCTGACAGATAACCCAAAATTGTATGCTCTGGCTGAAAAATCCATTAAACAAAGCCCGAAATTGATGCGAAGTTACCCCGATGGAATCGCCACTGCATTTGATACATTTCTAGGCTACAAAAAAGAGTACAAGGTACTTAAATCAACCAAAGAGGCGCTGAAAAAACAGAGAAAAAGTATTGCACAGCTTCAGGATCCCTATCTATTGACACGGGCCGTAACACTGGATCGGCCACTCTGGCTGGCATGCACCATGCATCTCTGCTTCGCTACAGACAAAGTGCTGGAGTCGGTGCTCAGAAAAATAAAGGAACGCTAGGAGTCTGCCCTACCCGTACAGTCCTGCACTGAGATACCGCTCTCCGGTATCACAGAGTATAGTCACGATCACTTTGCCTCTGTGCTCTGCTCTGGCTGCCAGTTGTGAGGCCGCATAGACATTGGCACCAGAGGAGATACCCACCAGCAGCCCCTCCTCTCTTGCCAGGTCTCTGGAGGTTTGCATGGCCTGCGCATCGGTCACCTGGATGATCTCGCCATACACCTCTGTATTGAGTACATCCGGCACAAACCCTGCACCGATCCCTTGTATACCATGCGGTGATGCATTTTCGCCACTCAATACAGCAGACTTGGCGGGCTCTACGGCAACGATCTCTATCTCCGGGTGATACTTTTGCAGCACCTCACCCACCCCCGTGATCGTCCCACCTGTACCGACAGAGGCGACAAAGATATCAATTCTACCGCTGGTATCCCTCCATATCTCCTCTGCGGTGGTCTCCTTGTGTATCTGAGGATTGGCACGGTTGGCAAACTGAAGGGGGATATACGCGTTTTCTGTCTCGCTGAATATCTCAACCGCCTTGTCGATCGATCCCTGCATCCCCAGTGATGCCTCCGTCAAGACCAGTTCTGCACCCAAGGCACTTAGGAGTTTTCTGCGCTCCAGGCTCATAGAATCGGGCATCGTCAGGATCAGCTTCAAGCCCTCGGCTGCACAGACGGCAGCCAGCCCTATGCCTGTATTGCCACTCGTTGGTTCTATAATAGTGGTATCATGGTTGATCAGGTTGTTTTGCAGTGCATCCTGGATCATGTGCTGTGCGATACGGTCCTTGACCGAATGGGTAGGGTTTAGAAATTCACATTTTCCCAGAACGATCGCTTCATTTTGGCTGGCTTGCCCCAGTCTTACGAGTGGGGTATTGCCTATCAGATCTCTCACATCCTGTGCATACTTCATGTCTGTGCTCTCCTTTGCATGTCGGGCCGGTATCCCTCAGATTAGGATCCTATCGCCTGTGTCAGATCCTCGATGAGATCGACAGGATCTTCCAGTCCGATACTCAGGCGGATCAGACCTCCTGTCGCACCAGCTCCCAGAAGCTCCTGCTCAGAAAGCTGCTGATGCGTCGTGCTGGCAGGATGCGTAGCGATGGATTTACTGTCACCTATATTGACCACAAGTTTGAAGAGCTTCAATGCATCCGCCACCCGCTGTGCCTCCTCTCTACTCTCCAGTTCAAAACTCAGCAGACCACTTGCCATGCCCTTGGTGAAATATTTTTGGCTCAGTGCGTAGTCGGGACTGCTAGGCAATCCGGGATAGTTCACCTTATGGACTTTGGGGTGCTGCTCCAGGAATGTCGCCACTTCCAAGGCACTTCGAGAGTGCTGCTCCATGCGCAGTGCCAGTGTCTCAAGTCCCTGTATGAAGAGCCAGGAGTTAAAAGGGCTAGGTGTCGCGCCAAAATCACGCAGCAGTGCCAGTCTGGCTCTTAGAGAAAAAGGCGGCAGTCCCACCTCGGTATAGACCAATCCATGATAGCTCTCATCCGGCTCTGTGAAGTGGCTATAGCGTGGATTGTTTTCAAGCTTTACCAGTATCTCCCTGCTCTCCACCAGCATACCACCCAGTGCCAGTCCCTGCCCTGTCGTATATTTACTGGTACTATGCACGACCACATCCGCACCCAGCGTCAGCGGCGTACAGAGTATCGGTGTCGCTACCGTATTGTCCGCACAGAGCAATACCCTGTGTCTGGCAGCGATCTCTGTAATCTTGTCCATATCCGTCATCTCTACACTGGGATTGGGGATCACCTCAAAAAAGATCATTTTGGTATCGGCATCGATCTGCTGTTCCATGGCATCCAAATCATGAATGTCAAAGTAGCGTGCCTCAATACCAAAGCGTTTGAGCGTATGTCCGGTCAGAGTGGTCGTACCGCCATAGGCCTGCTTGGCTATGAGGATATTGTCTCCCGCTTCCGCCACATTGGCAAAGGCATAAAAGATCGCAGAAGCGCCGCTGGCAGTAGCGATCGCTGCCGCACCCTCTTCCATCTGGGCAAAGCGTTTTTCCAGCACATCCGTGGTGGGATTCATCAGGCGCGTATAGATATTGCCAAGATCCTTCAGCGCAAATAGGTTGGCCGCATGCTCTGTACTCTCAAATTCATAGGCGGTAGTTTGGTAGATGGGTACCGCCATCGTACCCTGTTCGTTGCCCTCATATCCCCCATGAAGTGCTATCGTTCGTTTCTGCATGACTCATCCTTGGTTTTATAAAAAATTATTAGTGGAGATTATACTCTCTTTTTAGAGGGATGTAAAGAGAGTGCAGATGATCTTCTACGGAAGGGGTTCTGCCTGCAGGACACCTCTATAAATGTTTCTTGGCGACCTTGGCACTGCCGGTATCTGGATACCCATCCACAATCGCCTGGAAAAATCGCTTGGCCTGAGATTTGTCTCCTCTCTTCTCCAGAGCAATGCCTGTATGCAGCAGTAGCGTATCCATATAATTGGCATTTTCATCGGCACCAGCACTGGTTTTATAGTAGGCGATGGCATCCGCATAGTGCTTGGTTCTGTATGCGATCTCACCCAGATAGAAATGTGTAGAGGCCTTTTTGTACCCCCTCTTTTGCAAAATATCAAAACGCAGTTTTGCCATACTGTATTTTTTCTTTTTGACCAGACGCACGCCTCGGCTGTAGAGTGCGGAAGAGTCTGCTTTTTCCAGCCTACTTTTGGACTTTTCTTTTTTATGGGGTTGCTCTTTGGATGCTGGCTTTGCCTTGTTGCTGCCCGTGGCTATCTTGCCGCTTTTTAATGCCTTTTTCAACGCTGATTTTGAGACATAGTTACTATTTATCCTGTCGATCATGGCACTCAGGTCTTGCAGCAGTTTGGCATCAGATCTGCTCCCAGAACTTGCCTCCTTCTGCTGTGCCTGATTGAGGGTGATGCTGAGTCCTTCCACGATAGACTTGAGCCCCTCCACTTCTTGCTTAAGCTGTGCAACCTCCTCCTGAAGAGAGAGTATTGCATTTTTGTTCTGCTTTGCGGAGCCATAGGCACCAGAATTTCCATAAACCGATGGCTCCGCCCAGACCATAGTCATCCCCAGCCACAGAACAAGCAATAGAGGTCGCATCTAATGCCTCCTACTTATAGTCTGCACGACGGTTCTCTTGGTAGCAGTTTTTGGTGCCATCCTGACACACAGGATTGCTCTCTCCATAGCTTACTACTTTGATCTTCTTGGCAGGCACACCTTTGGCGACCATCGTATCCTTGACTGCTTTTGCCCGTCTCAGTCCCAATGCGTAATTATATTCATCAGTACCAAACTCATCACTGTTTCCCTCGACCTTGATCACAGATTTTCGTTTCAGTGTGCTGGCATCTCTAGATATTTTGTGCTTCTCTTTTTGGCTGAGTTTATTGCTGTCATAGGCAAAATGCACACTGTTTTTTCCATTGCCTCCAGCAGTGCTGCCAGATCCATAGCTTCCATTGCCTCCAGCAGTGCTGCCACTGGCGCCAGCACTGTCCAGTGTCACGGTATCTGAGGCGACCATGGTGGCACCATCGGGATTAGGGGAAGCGACCTGCTGAGTACATCCGCCAAGCGACAAGAGTGCGGCAAGTGTTGATACGAGAATGATAGAATTTTTCATTGTTTTCCTTTTATGTGCTGTAGTAATATCACCAGTCAATAGACTGGATCTTACGATTTCCTAGGGGAAAAAGCATGGCTTGGTTTGTTTTCAGTCCGATATATCCGATCGCATTGACCCCTTTTGCTCTTTTAATATAGAGTACCGTGTCGCCGTCGGGGGCAAAGCGGGGGAACTGATTACTTCCTGTGCTGGTCAGTGGTCGGACACTGCCCCCTGCGCTGTTGGCAAGATAGATATTGAACTTGGCAGGCCCCTCTTTGCTGGAATAGACGATCTTATTGCCATAAGTATCACAGCTGTTGTTTTTCCTGCCGTGAAAGATCAGCTGTGAGACGGCACTGCTGCCTATCTGTTTTTTGTAGATGTTGGGGCGACCAATACGGTCAGAGACAAAAGTGATCGCATGTTCGTTGTCGCTGTATTTACCGTTGACATCAATACCGCTGAAGGTCGTTAGCCTTTTTGCCTCTCTGCTTGCTACATCAAATTCATAGATATCCGGCTGAAAATTCGGTGCCATGGTCAAGAGCAGCTTGTGCCCATTCTTGCTGACATCCGAGCAGATCAGCATACCCGGAGAGGAGACGATATGCTCACGTTTCCCTGTATAAATATTGAGGTGAAAGATCGTAGGCGTACCTGTTTCGTAAGAGGTATAATAGAAACCCTGCTGTTTAGGGTCACCCCACTGAGGAAAGAGGTTGAGCCCTCCCCGGATCACTGTTTTGCTATAGTTAAAGGTATAGTCAGCCAACAGGATCTCGCTCTGCTTTCTACCCGTATAGCGAGCAAATACTACATAACGGTTGATCCAGGCAATAGACCTGTACCCCAGTGCATCATTCAGATCAGTCGTAGCCTTATGTGCAATAAAGGGAAATTTTGCCACGGCGGGGATCGCATACTTCTTTTCCAGCACGACCTTGGAATTGGCAGCCTTCAGGAGTCGCACCATCAACACCGCACCAGACGTGCTTTTCCCAAAATCGTATTTGAGAATATACGCTTTGGCTCGCATAGCAGGAGGAATCGTGTTATCGTAGCTTCCACTGTAGTAGGTTTTATCCGGTACAAAATGTCCGCTAATCTTCAAGTCAGAAACAAAGATCCCATGCAGTTTTTTGGAGACCACAGTGGGATCGCCCGCATTGATCACTGCGATACTGACTCGCTGATCCACATCTTTGGATATCTTAAGTCTGGCATCGGGTGCAGCCAGAAGCAAAAAAGGAAGTAAGAGTAATAAGAGTGTTTTCATGGTTGTCCAAATTTAGTTTACTGGGCTTATTATAGCAAGCTGTGCTGAAATCAATATTAAATAGTATGAGTACCGTCTCTCTATGTTTCTGTCTGTACTATAGCACAATGGGGTTACCGGAGTGTGAATACTGTCGACCAGACGCCACTCCCTACTCTACCGCTTCGAACTCTACTGCTATTACATAGGGTTTAGGGTTACTGTGTCTGCCTAGACCTATGCTCTGGAGTTGTTTGAGGTAGGCAATCAGTGCTTCATTGAATTCACTGTTGGCGGAATGGCGCCTGACCTTGAACTCGAAAGAGCCACTGGGGTAGATCTTGAGCCAGACTGAGATCGTCTCTCCGGCATAGTTGGCCTGTGCCGGCCAGCCTCTGAGCTTCTCTTCTACGGAGGCAAAGTATCTGTTCTCCCTTCCTTTATCACCTACATGAGGTTTTTTAAGTGCATCTGCTACTTTTTCTGAGGCGGACTTTTCTCTACTTTTACTTACTTTAGATGTATTTTTTTGAGAGGGCTTATGAGGCGTCTTTACTGAAGAGAAGAGGCTTTTGGTTTGAATTTTTTTTGCTGGTTTTTTTGCCTTTTTGCTTTTTTGTGCTGCTGGCGTGGGGCTACTGATATTGCGTACTTTTTTGGGTTTTTTCTTGGAGTTTTTACTGCTGCGCTTTTTCTTTCCCTCTTTTTTAGGGCTGGATGTTTTCGCTCCTGCCAGAGAGACGGCAATCGTGTCACTGTTTTTTTTGACATAGTGCACGGATTTATCGCTGCTGGAGCGGTAATTAAAATAGTATAGTACCGTACCCGTCACACACAGATAGATAGCGATCGCGATCCCACCCGAGATGACCTTGAAGCTATCCCTTCTCATTGCGTAATCAGTGAAACCCTGGAAAAGCCAACATCTTTGACGACTTTAAGCAGATACATCACATCCCTGTATGCCAGATTTTCATCTGCCCGGATAAAGACATCACTCTTAAAGTTGTACTTTTTGGATTTGAGCATAAAATTGTCGGAAAAATCCTTCAGTGTATAGCTATCCTTATCCAGGTAGATCTTTTGGTTTTTATCCATGCGGATCGTGATTCTGGGTGTTTTGTCCTTGACCTTACTACGCGTACCCTGAGGGAGTGTCACTTGCTCCTCATAATTGATCGTAGGTGCCGTGATCATCAGGATCGCCATTAGTACCAGCATCACATCGACCAAGGGCGTGATGTTGAGATCCGGATCATCGTCCCAGCCAAACATCATCAGGATGCCTCCTGACCTCTCTGAGAGAGGATCACATCGACCTGTGAAGAGAGTACGGAGCTAAGCTCGTAGGCTTTTCGCTTGAGTATCAGATGAAAGGTATAGGCAAAAATCGCCACGAAGATGCCTACTGCGGTGGCGATCAACGCTTCAGAGATGGCAGGTGCCACCACCGAAAGAGCGGCACTCTTCTGTGTGGCCAGATGACTAAAAGTCTCCAGTATCCCTACTACGGTACCGAACAATCCGATAAAAGGGGAGGTGGATGCCACAATAGAGAGCAGCGTCAGTCCTTTGGTAGAGACCCGAACCGTGTCGCTGATGGCAGCCCTGAGGATCTCACTGTTAATGCTGCCCGATCGCTTGATATAGGCAGAGATCACAGACATTTTGGAGACATTGCTGCTCTGCCCCGTATAGAGTCTGCTCAAAGAGTCAATCTCGAGGTTGAGGCGCTGCTGCAGCAGGCGATAACGGTAGATGAATATCCACAGTACACCGACAAAGTAGAGGGAGAGCAGTAGTATCACGAAGACCGTGATCGCAGAGCTCTGTGTCAGATAGTCAAAGAGGAGAGAAAAGATACTATCGCCCTATCGCTTCAATCTTGCCGACTACATTGGCCATCGTCGTACTGGAGACCTCGGCGCTCTTGAGTAGATCTTTGGCTGCCTGAATATTGTCAGAGATGCTGCCATCCTCATCGGTCAATGCCACGGCACCGTCTACGATACAGAGTGCTTTGTTCTCATCGATTTTTATATATCCGCTGTTGATGGCTACGAGTATCTCTTTGTTGTCAGCGGTTTCGATATCGATGACACCTGCATCCAGCAAGGAGACCAGAGAAGCATGCTCGGGAAGCACACCGAACTCACCCTGCTCACCAGGCAGTGTTACCTGTTTGATATCGCCGTGATAGATGACACCGCCTGGTGTCACTATTTCAAGTTTCATCGTTTTCATGCGCTTGTCCTTTTGGCTTAAGCCGCTTTCTCTTTCATCTTCTCTGCTTTGGCCACCGCTTCATCCATGCTACCGACCATATAGAATGCCGCTTCCGGAAGATCATCAAATTCACCGGCAAGGAGTCCCTGAAAGCCTTTGATAGTCTCTTCTAGTGTCACATACACGCCTGGGCTTCCCGTAAAGACCTCTGCTACGTGGAAGGGCTGAGAGAGATATCTCTCTACCTTCCTCGCTCTTTCGACGACCAACTTGTCATCTTCACTGAGCTCATCCATACCCAGGATAGCAATAATATCCTGAAGATCCTTGTACTTCTGCAGGATCTGCTGCACCCCTCTGGCTACTTCATAATGCTCCTCACCTACGATCTGCGGATCAAGCATTCTGGAAGTAGAATCCAGTGGATCCACCGCAGGGTAAATACCTTTTTCTGCAATCGATCGGTTCAAAACAGTTGTCGCATCCAGGTGTGCAAATACTGATGCAGGGGCAGGGTCCGTCAAGTCATCTGCCGGTACATAGACAGCCTGGACAGAGGTGATAGAGCCCTTATTGGTAGAAGTAATACGCTCCTGGAGTTTACCCATCTCGGAGGCCAGTGTCGGCTGATAGCCCACCGCTGAAGGGATACGACCCAAGAGTGCTGACATCTCAGCGCCAGACTGCGCATACCTAAAGATGTTGTCAATAAACATCAAGACATCCAGCCCCATCTCATCACGGAAATATTCTGCCATAGTCAGGCCTGTCAATGCAATTCTGTTTCTTGCTCCTGGAGGTTCACTCATCTGTCCATAGCAGAGTGCCACTTTGTCCAGTACATTGGACTCTTTCATCTCATGGTAGAGGTCATTCCCTTCACGTGTGCGCTCACCGACACCGGCAAATACAGAGTATCCGCTGTGCTTCATTGCCACGTTATTGATCAGCTCCATGATGATAACGGTTTTACCGACACCCGCACCTCCGAAGAGTCCTACTTTTCCACCCTTGGAATAGGGGGCAAGCAGGTCAACGACCTTGATGCCTGTTTCAAATACTTCCGTTTTGGTACTTTGCTCTTCAAATGCAGGTGGCTCTCTGTGGATAGACCAAGTCTGCTTGGCCACAAAATCTTCTCCTTCATCAATCGCCTCACCGATGACGTTAAAGATTCTTCCAAGCACCTCTTCGCCTACTGGCACCTTAATAAAGTCACCTGTGGCTCTCACCTCTTGTCCTCTCTTTAGGCCTTCGCTCATATCCATTGCGATGGTACGAACACGGTTGTCTCCCAGCTGAATCGCCACTTCGAGTACCAACCGTGTTTCCTTACCGCCAACAACGATTGTTGTCTCCAGTGCCTCATTAATGCCGGGGAGGTAATCTGTGAAATCCACATCAATTACCGGACCAAGTACCTGTATAACTTTACCTATCATTGTTTCTCCTCTTTCTTATTTCATGGACTCGACACCACTGATGATCTCAATGAGTTCAGTCGTGATCGCTTCTTGTCGTGCTTTGTTATATTGAACGCTGAGTTTGTCTACCATCTCTTTGGCGTTGGTGGTTGCTGCCTCCATTGCCTGCATACGCGCAGAGTGCTCCGCAGCCAGTGAATCAATCAGTGCATAATACATGACATATTCAAGATAGCGCTTGACTAAAGCCTCAAGCAGTGTATCGTCATCATCTGGCTCCAACTCCAGTTCGGAAGTGGAGACTACATCCGCAGCCATCGCAGAAGCATCAACCGGTACCGCCTGCTCTTCCTGAATCTCCTGTGTGATCATATTGACATAACCATTGTGTACGACAATGATCTTGTCCGTTGCGCCTTTGATATAATCTTCCACCGCTTCGTTGATAAAAGCTGCTGCCCTCTCATAGGTGGGTGCAGCACTCAAATCGCTGATCTCTTGCAGCATATCGATCTGATTGAATTTGAAGTAAGAGATACCCTTTTTCCCTATCGCTCTCAATCTCACTTTTACATTGTCAGCAGCATACTTCTCAAGCAAAAAATTCACTCTCTTGATCGTCTGGGAATTGAAACCGCCACAGAGCCCTTTGTCTGCTGTGACAAAAACAATATCTACCACTTTTGGATTTTTCATCTCTTTAAAAAAGACATTGTCCAACGATTCACCATGTTTGGAAACAGTAGAGGCAATGTCCTGGATCATTTCAGTGATCTTGGCAGCATAGACTTTGGATTGTTCCGCAAGCTCTTTGGTTCTGTTCAGTTTCGCAGAAGAGACGAGCTTCATCGCCCGTGTGGTCTTCTGTGTGTTCTTGACGCTCCCAATCTTGCGCTGTATCTCTTTTAAGTTAGCCATATTTTAAGCCTTATTCTTATGCCGAAAACTGTTTTTTGAAGTCTTCGATTGCGTGGCGCAACGCCTCTTCAGTACTGTCATCGATCTTTTTGCTGGATCTGATCGTATCCAGGATACTTGCATGCTTGGCATCAATAAAGAGGCTAAGCTCCTGCTCAAATCTTCCCACTGCACTGACAGGTATATCATCAAGATACCCTTTGGTGCCTGCAAAGATAGCGATCACCTGCTTTTCCACTGGCACAGGAGAGTAGGGAGGCTGTTTCAATATCTCGACCATACGCTCGCCACGCTCCAACTGATGACGGCTATACTCATCCAGATCCGAGGCAAACTGTGCAAAGGCCTGAAGCTCTCTATAAGAAGCAAGATCCAGTCTCAGTGTGCCGGCTACCTGCTTGGTAGCTTTGATCTGCGCAGCACCGCCCACTCTAGATACAGATAGACCTACATTGATCGCCGGTCTGACACCTGAGTTGAAGAGGTCAGTCTCCAGGAAAATCTGTCCATCCGTAATAGAGATCACATTGGTAGGAATGTAGGCAGAAACATCTCCAGCCTGTGTCTCAATGATCGGGAAAGCGGTAATAGAGCCTGCACCCAGTGCATCATTGACTTTGGCAGAACGCTCAAGCAGTCTAGAGTGCAGATAAAATACATCACCAGGGTACGCCTCACGACCCGGAGGACGTCTCAGGATCAAAGACATCTCTCTATAGGCTACCGCATGCTTGGAGAGGTCATCATAGAAGATCACCGCATGCCTGGCATTGTCTCTGAAATACTCTGCCATAGTCACACCGGCATAGGGTGCCAGGAACTGAAGTGCCGCCGCATCCGAGGCGCCGGCATTGACGATGATCGTGTACTCCATGGCACCATGCTCTTCAAGCTTCTTGACAATAGAGGCTACCGTAGACTGTTTCTGACCGATTGCGACATAGACACAGATGACATCTTGACCTTTCTGGTTGATGATCGTATCGATCGCCAGTGTGGTCTTGCCTGTCTGTCTATCGCCAATGATCAGCTCTCTCTGACCTCTACCGACCGGAACAAGTGCATCAATAGCCTTGATACCAGTCTGTAGTGGCTCATGTACGGATTTTCTCGCCATAATCCCCGGTGCTTTCTCTTCGACAAATCGATGCTCTGCTGCCTCTATAGGCCCTTTGCCGTCAATCGGTTCACCGAGTGGATTCACCACACGACCTACCATGCCGTCCCCTACTGGCACCTCGAGGAGTGCACCTAGTCTTTTGACGCTTGCCCCCTCACTGATACCGTCGGTTGAACCAAGCACAACCACGCCGACACTTGCCTCTTCAAGGTTCAGTACCATACCCTTGATACCACTTTCAAACTCGACCATCTCTCCAGCCATGACATTGTTTAGCCCATAGACTTTCGCGATGCCGTCTCCGACACTGACGACCTTACCTACTTCATTTATATCTACATCTATCTCGAAATTCTCAATTCTCTCTTTGATAATCGAACTGATCTCATCTGCTTGCAATTTTGCTGCCACCTCTTCTCCTTTCTGTATTTAATATTTTAGAGTGCTTTTTGAATATAGTCAAGCAGGGCTGCCTTAACTCTATCCTTGGAAAAATTAAGCTCCAAGCCCAAATCTTCCACCTCCACCTTGACGCCATTTAGATCACTCTTCACCTGTTCCAATCTAATCTGTGCGCCACTGTGCTTGGAAAGTGTCTCTTCCAACTTTTTCAACTCTGCCGCATCCAGTGCATTTCTGCTCTCTACACGACCCACAAAACTATTGGACTCTTTTTTCTTCTCAAATTTCAAAATGCTGGTGAGTTCCGGAATCAATCCCAGTCTCCCTTTTTCACCCATCACTTTCATCAGTTCTTTGAGGATAGGGTCTGCTTTTTTGCCAAGTGCCTCTGTAATCAGAGATACTTTGTCTTCGGCAGAAACCAGTGGTGAGGCAATGATCTCTTTTGCTTTGGGGGTTTCCAGTGCGCTTGCGACGCCCTCCAATGCAGCAATAAAAATATCGATTTTTTTGCCGCCATTGATCTCCATCAATGCCTTTGCATATCTTCTGGCTACGAGTTCTAACATTTATGCCACCTTCTTTGCAATGATCTCAACCACCTGTTTTTCACTCAATGGAATGTCGTCACCTGTAATATTTTCATGAAGTACCGAGGCGATAGTCTCCTTGAGCATTCTTCGCTCTTCATGCTGCATGCGTTCTTCATGAAGCTTTTCAAGCAATTCGAGATCTTTTGTTCTATTTTCTCCTATGCGCTTCGACAAAAGTGCCGCTTCTTTTTTACTGTCCTCGATAAGCTCTTTGGCTTTTATTTCACTCTCTGCCAATGCTTTCTCCGCATCCATTTGTCGCTCTTTCGCTTCCTGAAGCTTGGATTCGATCGCATTCAGCTGTGCCGCGATCCCCTCTTTCCTGCCTTTGAAAAATCCCTTGATAGGAGAGGCGACCAGATAATAGATCAACCCAAAAAAGACTACAAAGTTAAAAATACGGGGAACAAAGTCACTATGGCGACCTGTCTGAGAAAAGTATCTGCTTGTTTCATGCTCCCCGCCGGATGCCAACAGTATCACTGGTAGCAATAATAGTGCCACATAGAATAATTTCTTCATCATGTTTCCTCGCCTCCTAGAGTTGACTGAACTTGGCTTTCAAGCTCTCTTTGACCAATGGGATTTGTGAAAGAAGTGCATTTTGCAATGCCGCTTTCTCCTCTTCCAATTTTACAGAAAAATCTTCTTGTAGTTTTTCCAACTCCACCTGCTTTTGGGTAAGGGCCTCCAGTGTCTTGGACTTGCCCTCCTCCACAACATCCTGACGCAATGCGGCTGCTGCACTTTTCGCCTCATCCAGATTGGCTTGTGCTTTGGCCCGCAGCTCATCCGTATTGCCACCCATGCTTCTTGCCGCATCCATATCTTTGGCAATAGCCGTGTCTCTGTCATCCATAAACCTCAACAAAGGCTTATAGAGTTTGTTGTTCAGCTGGTAGAGCATGATGAAAAAAACCGCCAGCATAACCGCCATGAGTGTTAGATTAATATCTAGCATCGACTCTCCTCTCAAAAAATTTAAAGCAATGGTATCAAATAGGGTGTTAAGTATGGGTTAAATAGCTATTTACTCTCAAGAAAACTTATGAATTGCATTAGCGTTTCTTCGTTTGGTAACACAATCTCAATTTTGTCCCGCCTGATGCTGTGTTTGAAGGGTAGTTTTTCGCGAATACTCTTTTTGGCATCGGTAGAGATACTAAACCCTAAGGTGGGATCTTTTTTGCTGCCGGTACTGTTTTTTCTGTTTTTGACCAATCTCTCCGCATCTCTGACGCTCAGCTTCTGTCCTATGATCGTATCGACAACGATCTGCTGTTTAGTATTATCCAGTCCGACGAGTACCTTGGCATGCCCCTGCGTGATCTTTTGATCGATCAGTGCCTTTTGGGCATGTTCTCCCAGAGAGAGAAGGCGCATGGTATTGGTGATCTGCGATCTGCTCTTGTGAACGATCTTTGCCAGTGCCTCATGGGTGATCTTGTGCACACTGATCAGCTCCTGATAAGAGTGTGAAAGCTCAATGGGATTGAGATTTTCTCTTTGGATATTTTCGATCAGCGCCAACTCACGCATTTTGATCTCATCAAAATCCACTGTAGCGACAATGGCCTTAATCGTCTTGAGATCCGCCAGCTTGTGCGCCCGGAGCCTTCGCTCTCCGGCCACCAGCAGATAGCGCTCAGCCATCGGTACCACGACCACAGGCTGGAGCAATCCGTGCTGCCCGATCGAATCGCTCAGCTCCTGAAGCTTCTGTTCGTCAAAATGCTTCCGTGGCTGATAGGGGTTGGGGTCTATAAGTTCCAGATCCAGTTCCGCGACCAGATCCTGTATCTGTGAAGAAGCGATATCTTCTGTCGTGACCATCTCGCTGGCATAGGCTTCTCCCACCTCTTCGAGTATGGCTCCTAGACCTCTTCCTAGTGCCATGATTATGTCCTGATGATCGCAGAGGCCAGTGCCCTGTAGGCAATTGACCCCTTGGAACTGGAAGCGTAGGCTGTCACCGGCTTACCAAAGCTCGGACTCTCTGCCACCTTGACATTGCGTGGGACGACGATGCACTTCTTCTTGTAGCTGAAGAGCTTGTCTTTGAAATGGTGTTCCAGATCTGCCAATACCTGTTTGGATAAATTATTCTGATCAGAATACATTGTAGGCAAAAAGCCTTTGATCTTCAGCTTGGGATTGATCGTCTTGCGCAACAGTGATACAGTATTGAGCAGCTGTGCCAGACCCTCCAGGGCAAAAAACTCACACTGAATAGGGATGATAACCGAATCTGAGGCACTGAGCGCATTGATTGTGATGGGTCCCAACGCCGGAGGTGAATCAATGATAATATAATCATATTTGGCACGGATCCCATCCAGTTTTTTCTTCAGGATCAACTCTCGGTTTTTCTTGCGTGCGTCATGGAACTCTTTTTCTATGCCTACCAGACCGATATTGGAGGGAGCCAGATGGAGCTTTTTGATGCTGGTCTTGAGGATCACATCTTCCAGTGCTTTGGTACCGATCAGCACATGATAGATATTGAACTCATAGTCCCCTCTGCGATAGCCGAGATTGGTGGTGGCGTTAGATTGTGGATCGGCATCGATCAGCAATACTTTCTTGCCCCTGTCTGCCAGTGATGCAGCAAGATTCACAGCAGTTGTCGTTTTTCCTACTCCACCCTTTTGGTTGGCAATACTAATAATTTCGCTCATCGTAAACTATACACCTTTCCCCCGTCAATATCCAAAGAGCCATCTTCACAAAGCATGGCATGTTCCATCGCTATTTTTCGCCCATCTTGGTGGGTAAAATAGGACTTACTAAGGCCAAATTCTATCTTGTATTGACTAAATACCTGCTTCCATTTTGGTTTTTTTTGCACTGCTTCCAAAAAGATATTAAG
>CAMZLC010000116.1 GCA_947311605.1 uncultured Sulfurovum sp. | reverse complement strand
TCCAAAAAGGAAAAAAACTTGTTTATTGTTAGCTTTTGTGAAAACTATGAGTCTTTATTGAACTCAACCTTATTTTATCGATTTGGTTGATAAATATATTATACGAGGAGTAAGAAATGGTAAAGAGATTACTGTTGACTGGTTTGGTAGGTGTTGCGATGATGGGTGTCGTTGGTTGCGGGGGTGGCAATGATGAGGGTACAGATGGTAACTTTACTGCGACTACTACCAGCTTTACTCCCGGCAGTGCTATCCCGAGCAAATATGCTAAAAAAGGCGACAATATCAGTCCTGCTGTCAGCTGGAGCCATCTGCCCAGCGGAACTAACTATGTGGCGGTGATCATGGATGATCCTGATGCACAGCCGCATGCCGGCAAGACATGGTCTCATTGGGCTGTATATAATATCGCATCTTCCAAGAGTGGATTGCAGGAGGGAATCTATTGCCCGCTTCCAGATGATGAGACTATGGGTGTTAACAGCTATGGGGAGAGAGCCTATGGTGGGCCGAAGCCTCCTAGAAATGATGAAGATCATGAATATCATACCTACCATTTCGTAGTCTATGCACTCAAAGAGAAAATAGAAGAGGATGCGTTGTGGAATGGTGAAAATGATGAGATGACCAATGCCAAGTTTGCAACCAAATACAGCAGCATCATACTGGATAAAGCAGATTTCAATGGAACCTATACTAGAAATGGAGACAATCCATAAACTACCAGCCTCAAGATATCCAAAATTTTTCCCTCATACAATTTGTATGGCGGGGATGTTTTGGTTTTGCTGTATATGTTTTATGATTTTGTGGGGTGGGGGCTTGGTCTCTTGTGTGAGCAGAGTGCTGTGTGGCAGTGCTTTGCTGACAGTAGATGTCAGAAATAAAAATGAGGAGAGAGGATGAAAAAGATACTTCAGTGGCTTTTTGTCGGTGTGGCCTTGATGGTTTTGGTGGCTTGTGGAGGGGGCGGTAACTTGGATGGCAATACCCCAAATATATATTTAATAGGTGAGAGAAGTATAGAGATTAATTTGGGGGGAAACTATTCCGACCCCGGTGCTTATGCAACAGATGATAAAGATGGAAACGTAACCGTAGATACATCGGGTAGTGTCAATACCAAAAAAGAAGGCACATACACAATAGTTTATTCAGCGCAAGACTCAGCAGGAAATAAAGCAACAGCAGAGAGAATAGTTATTGTTAGGGTTGACAATAAATTGTCGCAAGAGTCTGATCAAGTAGAAAAAATTACTATTGATGCCGAAGGGGAAGTCTTAGCTGTTAAAAATGAGATTTTAGTTTATCTTAAAGAAGAAGTGACAAAAGCACAATATAACAATATACTTAAGGAGTCGATTAAATATGGGGAGGTATTGGGGTTTGATAAGGAGCTCAGGACATTGCATATCAGGGTAAATGATGAAAAAGAAGAGATTAGTGTAATTGAGTCCTTAAAAAAGATAGATGGAGTTGAGTATGCTTCCCTGAATAGAATAGAAGAGTATTCAAGCACAAATATAAATATAAAGCCTTTATTGAGCCATTACCCAATGAGAAAACTTCAAAGCATAAAAATGGCTCGCTTGGCACCTTCTAATTTTGCAGGAGATTATTGGATAGAACATATTAATATCAAAAAAGCATGGAATATCGAAAAAAATCTTTCAGTTTCGGATGCAAATGTAACCATAGGTATTGTAGATACTGGCATACCAAAGAAGCAAACAATAGTTAATGAGAGCAGACTAACAAGATACAATACAAGTGGAATAAAAATTGATGATGACGACACTTTTGTGTACAAAGATCATGGTGCTTGGGTTGTTGCTTTTGCATCAGGAGACAAAAATAATACAATAGGTGTGAGTAGATATTCAAAAGTTTTAAGTATTGACGATATGTCAAAAGTATGTAAATTTTCATTATCTGGTACATGCATCAAAGAAGGTACATCGAGTTTAAAAATTTCAAGTGGATTAAGAACAGCAATAGAAAAAGGAGCAGATATAATTAATCTATCAGCTGGACCACGTATGAAATGTAATGATAATATAAATAATAAAGCAACTGTTCGAAGCAGGTTTAGGGCAAGGCAAACAAATTTTGTAAGACTTGCAAAAAGAGAAAATGCATTGGTAACTTTTTCTTCAGGAAATGCATGTGAAAAGCATGATGACGATCTTTTGCCAGAAAGAAGTAGTACAGAGGCATCATTGGCAGCCTGGAACGAAAATACTATAATAGTCGGGGCGTCAAATAGCAACTACCAAGATGCAGATTTTAGCTTGATGGGTAAAGTGGTTGGCTTATTAGCTCCGGGAGATAATGTTGGTGTGAATAATGAGATAAGGAAGAATAAAGCAACTAATAGTGGTACCTCTTTTGCCGCACCGATAGTTGCTGGTTCGTCTGCAATTATCAAAGGGATCAATCATACATTATTGCCAGTTGAAATAAAGAAAATATTGATCGATTCAGCAGACCCTAAAATAACCTTTTTTGATATGAACAAAAGTAAAAGAGTCAGAGAAAACAATTATACAAATGCAACAGAGCCTAATTTGCTTTTAAATGCAGGAAAAGCGGCAGAGCAAGCCAAAGACTCAAGAAAAGTACCACTCAATAGGTTATCTGAAATAATTTTAGATGGCAACAAGTCCATTGATGTTAATGTGACCGTTCCTGAAAGCACTGTTAAAATGCTTGATATTGTATTTTTGATTGATGTGAGTGGAAGCTATAATGATGATATAGAAAGTCTTAAAAACAGTGCCAATGCAATTATTTCTGAGCTCAAAGAAAAAGATATTGATATACAATTTGGAGTTGCATCATTTGCTGATTTTCCAATATATCCGTATGGAGATAAAGATAGAGACGATAAGGCGTATTATTTAAATCAAGCAATTACTAACGATATCAATAAAATAAAAGCATCTATAGAAAACTTAAATAATCCGCTTAAATATGGCGGAGATACACCAGAGTCGCAACTGGAAGCACTCTATCAGGTTGCAACAGGAAATGGATTGGATATCAATAAGGATGGAGACTACAACGATAACGGCGAATTGTCTCCAGAAAAGATAGGATGGAGACCTGGTGCACTAAGGATAGTTATCTTTGCAACAGATGCTCCTTTTCATGATGCAGATGACGAGAGCAACTATCCAGGCCATGGAAAAGCCGCCACAAAAAATGCCTTGGTGGAGAATGGTATAAAAATTATTGCTTTACAGAGTGGTGATGACGATGATGCAAAAAAAGATATAGAAAAAATTGTAGAGAATACAAAAGGATCAATATATGAACTGTCATATGATAGTTCAGGAATAGCTGATGCTATTGCAGACGGCATGGAAGAGTCGTTGTCAAAGATTGATCTCAATATAGAGATTTTAGCAGGTAAAAGATGGATAAAATCAATAACACCATCATCATTCAAAGATGTTGTACCTGGTGAAACAAAAACATTCAAAGTAGAGATAGGTGGTCTCAAAGAAGTACCGATGATAGAAATAAAGGACAATTTGCTTATGTGGATACTTGGAAATAATTCTGCTTTAATGAAAAGGGTTGCTGTTCCTGTCAAAATACCTGACTCTAGATAATATGAGGTATTATGAGCTTTGGCTTGCAGCGAAGCTTCCCTAGCTTCGTTGCACTCTATTTAGTTGGCCGTGAACAACGCAAATATTCTAATTTCAACTAAAACTAAAGAAACTATAGGGGTGATCGTAATCGCAAGCAACCCTATGCTAAAATAGACAACATCACAGGTCGGTAGAGGAGGGTGGCAATGGCACGAAAACCCGCATGGGGGTCTAGGCGTTGAAAATACACCACTTGTACACTTCTATCCTCTTAAGATTTTCGGCAAACGCGCGGTTGTTGGAATATTTTCTCATTGGTGTTGATAGAAATAAATGACTAGATTAATCAATTATGTGTATAATTAAAGTATGTATAAATAGAAGGGGTACTTTGAGTAAAAAAGATAAACTACTAAAAGCTATGAAGAATAACCCCAAAGATGTTCGCTTTGAAGACCTAAAGAAATTGCTCATTTCTCATGGCTATGAGGCACACAATAGTGGTGGTAGCCATTGGGTCTTTAGAAAAGAGGGGTGTAGCGATGAAGTAGTGCCTTACAAAAAGCCCATTAAGGCATATTATGTCATAAGGGCATTGAAATCATTAGGAGAATATGATGAAAAAAAATAAAGCGTATTATATGGCATTGGAATACGGTATAGCAACCAGAGAACTAAAAGAAGAAGAGGGCGGTGGTATAGTAGCGTACTTTACAGACCTTCCTTTTATAGCTGGTGACGGAGAAAGTATCGCAGAAGCTATAGAAGATGCGAAGTCTGCTTTTGCTTCGTATTTGGATGTGGCATTAAAACAAGGTGATATCATAAAAGAACCATCTCATCTGACAAAGACAAAACGCATCAATATCACCATACCTCTCTACGCACTAGAGCATATAGATAAATATACAAAGAGCCATAATATAAACAGAAGTACTTTTCTTGTAGAGAGTGCATTGAGGCGTGTGGGTGTTGAGTAGCTATGTCACTGATCTTTGCCAAACTAGCAAAATACGCACATAAAAAAATAGATGAACTAGAGGAGTTGTAGATGACTATAGAAACGATAGGATTGGTAGTAGCTTTAAGTGTTGCTTTGTGGGCTATTGTATATAGCACCTATGATATTATGCAGGATTCAAAATAAGAAATAAAAGAATTGGAGGATTTGTAATGACACTGTTATACGCTATAGGAATAGTTTCTTTTGTAGGTGCTTTACTATACAGTATGTATGCAACCTTGAAAAGTTTCAATTCGATTTAGATTTTGTTAGAAAAAAGGCGGTGAGTGCGGATCTGGCGTTGAATATCCACTTTTTCACTGCTTACCACATAGCTTTAGTATAGTTGTCTCGTATCTTTTTGTCACGTGTAAGCAGCGGACTGCTATTGCAGACAGCATTCGCCACAATCAATCTATCGAAAGGGTCTCGAGTCCAGTGATGTTTTGTGGACTCTTTGGCAACAGCAGCAAAAGAGAAGTTGCAAACTTTTAGATCAATACTCTCCGACAAAGAAGACAAAATTGCATCATGCTTGTAATTTAATCGTCCTACCTCATACAAGAACTCTAACTCTAAAACCACCATAGGGGAGATGAGAAGCTCACACGCTTCAATGAGTTCCAATGCTTTGTTTGAGATTTTATCTAGCTCTCCACTAAAGAGCCAAACGACTACATGGGTATCTAAATAGAGGGTTTCCACGCATCACTCCAGTCCATACTAACAAAGTCATCACTCTCTCCTGTAGCCGCATCTTTGTGGGGAATGAGTTTATCTAGCTTTTTTACTTTTTTAGGAGGAATCACTTTAAAGATCTGACCATTTCTGTTGATCTCTAAAACTTTTCCTGTATCCAAAAGCATATCCAGAAGTTTAAAAAGGTCTTTTCTGAAATCCGTTGGTGTTATGGTCACTTTTTACTCCTTTCGATGTAATTGTGTTTAATTATAGCAAAAGAGATGTACGCAGTCAAGTAGTTAATGTACATATCCTGTCCCCTGTCCGCACCGAATTCCATAATGCGGGACAAAAACAGGCGCACTCGCGTAGCTTTCCGGGTAGTGCTTATCCCTCTTTGGAGGAGGAATAGAGATCTGATAACCATAGCGATTCTGCTGCTTTCCAGAGATGTGCGCGGTGTTTCACATAGTTACAGTGTGCAGGTTATAGGCGTGCTTGCCAAATCTTCAAACTTCTTTATCTGTATCTTTTGCTACTATAAGTCCAAATATTCTGATAAGTAAAGGAGTGATGATGACGCATGCGATTTCGACACATCCGTATTTTGGTATCTTCTTCCTGCTGGTGTTGACCGCAGGTGCTTTTTATGGTGTTCTGATGCTGCAGCGGTGGATCAGCCGCAAGCTCTCCAGGCTGGACACAGAGAAGCTGAAGATGTCCCTCTATGAGTGTGGTCCCCGTGTCAACAAGCAGCCCAACAGTATCTCTATTCAGTTCTATCTGATCGCGCTGCTGTTTATCCTCTTTGATGTGGAGATCGTCTTTATGTTCCCCTGGGCGATAGACTTTAAGCTGCTTGGCTGGTTTGGTTTTGCGGAGATGATACTCTTTATACTACTTTTGGCAATCGGATTTGCCTATGCATGGAAGAAAGGAGCACTTGAATGGCACAGCATCAAGTAAATTACGCATCGGCAGCAGGATTGCCGGTGGCACTGACATCAGTAGACAAACTGATCAACTGGGGACGATCCAACTCCCTCTGGCCCATGACCTATGGTCTGGCCTGTTGCGCGATCGAGATGATGGCGACAGGGGCGAGCCGCTATGACTTTGACCGAATGGGTACGATCTTTAGGGCCAGCCCCAGACAATCAGATGTGATGATCCTGGCAGGGACACTTTCCAAGAAACACGCAGAGTTTACCCGTAGACTCTATGATCAGATGATGGAGCCCAAATGGGTCATCTCGATGGGGTCCTGCGCCAACACAGGCGGTATGTTCAATACCTATTCCACTGTGCAGGGCGTGGACAGGATCGTACCAGTCGATATCTACCTGCCCGGCTGTGCACCCAGACCGGAGACACTGCAGTATGCGCTGATGATGCTGCAGACCAAGATCCGCAAAGAATCCGCAGATATGAACAAGAACACCAAGCAGAATTTGAGGACGCTGTAATGAGAAAATATACCCCCAAAGACAATGTACAGGGCAAGGCATACTATACAGACAGATTCTGGGTGGCACCCTCTGTGCCGCGCAGGGATGTCTCCGAAGATGCCCACTTCTCAGCACTGTTGGAGAAGATCAGCGAGCGTGTGGCGGTCAAGGATGCCTATATTCAGATAGGGCAGATGGTCGTTCATATCAATCCCGAGGACAATATTGCCGTACTGACGCTGGTCAAGGAGCTTTGTGATTATGCCATGTGTACCGAGATCTCTGCCGTGGACTATCTGGCACAGGACGGCGAGTTTGAGATCTTCTATCAGATGCTCAATCTCAAAAAAGCCAAACGTATCCGTATCGTGACACGGATCAAAGAGGGGCAGGCGATCGAGAGTGCCGTGCCGCTTTTCAACAGTGCGAACTTTGCCGAGAGAGAGATGTATGATATGTTTGGCATCGTAGCAAACAACCATCCGTTTATGAAGCGCATCCTGATGCCGGACGACTGGGAAGGGCATCCGCTGCGCAAGACCTACCCTCTGCAGGGAGATGAGGCAGCCTCCTGGTATGAGGTGGACAAGATCTTCGGCAAAGAGAACCGAGAGGCTATCGGCCCCGAGAACAGAGACCCTGCCAGAATAGACAGATATGATACCAAGCGCTTCTCCAGGGTAGGTTATGAAGTGCCGTTTGATGCAGATGTCTCAGCCGGCGAGAAGAAGACAGAGATCGCGTACAGTGATACGCTGTTGGTCAACTACAATAAGTCATCTAAGCAATTAGATGAGCGAAGATAAGGGGCGAGTGATGCAACAACCCAATAAACTGGTACCATTTTTTGAAAACCTGAATTTTGAAAGAGATGATAACACCATGGTGGTCAACTT
>CAMZLC010000115.1 GCA_947311605.1 uncultured Sulfurovum sp. | reverse complement strand
CCTGCTCTGTTGTCTCTATTTTATAGTAGCTTTATCTATATTTCTCTTTTTACGCTTATTAGTTATTTATCATTGGTTATAATTATCTCTTTAAAATTAAAAAATAAGCATAATGGGTTTGGCTATTTGGTTGCTAGTTTTTTTACCCTTCATTTCTCCTATGGATTGGGTTCGCTAAGTGGGATTTTTTCAATAATTATTAAATACATAAAAGGTGACAGATGAGTAATAGTAAGTTTAATTTAGGTCAAGTAACAACAACACAGATGATAGGATTAATAGTTTTAGCGTATGCTTTCTCTTTTGCCATTCGGCTTATTTGGGTCTTTCAGTTTCAAGACAATGCCTCTTTTCTGTGGAATAATGAGTTGATGATAAATACCAATGATGGCTATTTCTTTGCATCAGGGGTACAAGAGGCGTTAAGTGGACTTCATCAACCTAACCCTAGAGTGTTTGGTGTGTGGGATTATGGTGTTATATTTTTTACAACACTTTTGGTAAAGCTTACACCTATGTCACTAGAGACAGCTACGCTTTATGCTCCTTCTATATTTTCATCTATGGTAGTAATTCCTATGATACTTATAGCTAGACTTTACAAACAGACGATGTGGGGATTTTTCGCGGCACTTTTGGGGAGTATCACTTGGAGTTACTACAACCGAACGATGACAGGGTATTACGATACAGATATGTTCTCTGCTATGGCCCCGATGTTTATTCTATACTTTTTAATGAAAAGTACGGTCGATTTAAAGCTAAAAACAGCTCTCTTTGCAGGGCTTATGATTATTTTCTATCCATTCCTCTATGACCAAGGTCAAGCCATTGTCTATGCTATTGGGATTATCTATGGATTATATATGTTACTTTTTCATAGAGAAGATAAAATTACTTACCAATCACTTATTTTAGTCTTTATATCTCTTTTTCCTATTAGTTTAGATAAACCTATGGCATATCTTGTTCATTCTATTTTACTTGTTGGAATCTATCTATTTTTAAAGCCAGATAGTTTAGATAAGAAGAAGCTAATGATAGGTGCTGGAGTTGCTTTTTTTGCGTTTTTATTTTTTGGTGATGTATTTGCACTTATTTGGGGGAAAATAGCCAGTTATACTATCAAGGGAACAGAAGAGGGTTCTTTACATTTCTATGCCGTCAATCAAACGGTTAGAGAAGCAGGAAAAATTCCTTTTGAGACTTTTGCCAACAGAACCTCTGGTTCAATTTTTGGGGTCATTATAGCATTACTTGGCTATGTGGTTTTGGTATTTAGAAGACCTGTGTTTATCTTGGCTTTGCCTCTTATTGGTATTGGTATCTTCTCTTTGTGGGGTGGGCTTAGATTTACAGTCTATGCTGTGCCTATTGCTGCGATGAGTGCTGTTTATCTGTTTTTCTATATCTATAGTAAGTTAAAAGATGATAAAGATAAAGTTTTTCTTTTAATAGGAAGTGTTATCACCTCTTTTTTGACAACATTTTTTTCTTTAGTAAATCAAAATATTATTCCCCACAAGGTTAATGCTATTGAAGCTTTTAGTTCAGTAAGTGCCTTTTTAGGTTCTAATTTAAAAAATTTATTTTTATTGGATTTTGATAAAGTCTCAATATCCTCTTATAACTTGATTATTCTTATATTTTTAGTTATATTACTTATTGTAATGATTCTCTTGATTAAAGAGAAATTATTTAAATTAAACCGTTTAATTTTTGTTTCCTTATTTACAATATTACTTTTAATACCGAACATAACCCACATCATAGGCTACAAAGTTCCAACGGTATTAAATAAAACAGAAGTGCAAGATTTGGTACAACTCAATGAGATAGCTGATTCAAAAGACTATACGTTAACTTGGTGGGATTATGGGTATCCTGTCTGGTTTTATTCTGATACTTCTACACTTATAGATGGTGGTAAACACAATCAAGACAACTTTATTATCTCAAAAATAATGCAAACACCGTCACCCCAGCTTGCAGCCAATCTCTCAAGACTTGCAGTTGAGACGTATGTGGATAGCAATTATTCTATTGTGGCCGATAAGATATTCAAAGACAAGGACGCCAATTTGCTTCTGGCTGAATTGGAGACAAGCGACTACACATTGCCTTCTAAAACAAGAGATATCTATCTCTATCTGCCCTATCGTATGTTGAACATATTCCCTACGGTGATGGTATTTGGCAACCTTGATTTGACGACAGGAAAGGCATTGAGAAGGCCGCAGTTTTACCCCACCCGCGCACTCTCTAGCAAAGAAGGAATAATCGCTTTTGCCAACGGCATTATTTTTGATGCAAAAAAAGGAGAGATCACGATAGGGGGCAAGAAAAGAAGTGTGAAAAACTTCATTGTGACACAAAATACGAAGGATGATAGAATTGCTTTGCAATCACAGTTTTATCATGGGGATGGAGAGTATGTCGTTGTCTATATGAAAAGTTACGGGAGGTTTGTCGTCATGGATGCAGAAACATTTAGATCGATGTATGTACAGATGTTCATGTTGGGGAAGTATGATAAAAATCTTTTTGAGTTGATTGTCTCCTCTTCCTATAGTAGAATATACAAAATAAAGAGATAGATGCTAAGTGATAGAGACAGAATGCAGAAGCGGCTATTTGACATCTGCTTCTCTTTGATTGGTATTGTCTTGACAGGATGGCTGATGGTGACGGCGTGGATCATCGCAACGATTGAAACAAAAAACAATGGACTGTTTATCCAAAAAAGAGTGGGTAAAAAAGGTAAGATTTTTGGCGTCTATAAAATCAAAACTATGAAAAAAAACAACGGAAGTACTATCACGGTAGGCGGAGATGGTCGCATTACAAAAAGTGGTGCGGTATTTAGGAGAACTAAAATAGATGAACTGCCGCAGCTTTTCAATGTTTTGTTCGGTCAGATGAGCTTTGTGGGGCCTCGCCCGGATGTTAGGGGGTATGCTGACAGGCTGGAGGGAGACGATAGGGTTATTTTAGAGATTGCTCCCGGTATTACGGGGCCTGCTTCATTAAAGTATAAAAATGAAGAGTCGATACTGGCGCAACAAGAAGATCCAGAACGTTACAATCGTGAAGTGATCTGGCCCGACAAGGTACGCATCAACAAGGTCTATGTCAGAAACTGGTCACTAAAAAATGATATACTTTATATTAAGAAAACAATTTTTGGATAAATAATGAATAGAATATTCCTCTCCCCTCCCCATATGAGCGGCAAAGAGCAGCAGTATATTGCAGAAGTATTTGAGAGTAACTATATCGCCCCCCTGGGGGCGTTTGTGGATCGCTTTGAGGAGAGTATCCAAGCCCATACAGACACTTCACATGCGTTGGCACTCTCTTCTGCTACTGCCGCGCTGCATTTGGCTTTGCGCGTCCTTGGTGTGGGTGAGGGTGATTATGTTTTGGCTTCTACTTTTACCTTTATCGGTTCGGTCAATGCGATAGTGTATCAAAATGCCAAGCCGATATTCGTAGACAGTGATGAGAGCTGGAATCTCTCGCCGGCGCTCTTGAAAGAAGCCATCACTAAAGCCCCTCTGAAACCAAAGGCGCTTATCGTCACACACCTCTACGGTCAGATGGCGAAGATGGACGAAATTATGACTATTTGTCGCAATGCGGGCATCTATATTGTAGAGGATGCAGCCGAATCGCTGGGTGCCTCCTGTGAAGGGAAGCAGAGCGGTACATTCGGTGACATGGGAGTTTATTCGTTCAATGGCAACAAGATCCTCAGTACCTCCGGCGGCGGGATGCTGGTAAGCGACAACGAGGCGTGGATCGAAAAAGCCCGATTCCTCTCCACCCAGGCCAAGGAGCCATACCTACACTATGAGCATAGGGCGCTTGGCTACAACTACCGCATGAGCAATGTCCTCGCCGCGATCGGCGTGGCGCAGATGGAGGTGCTCGATCAGAGGGTGCAGAGGCGCAGAGAGATCTTTGCCCAGTATATGCAGGAACTGGGAGGGATCGAAGAGATAGATTTTATGCCGGAGATCACGGGGGGCAGAGGGAACCGTTGGCTGACGACACTTACCTTTGCTGATACCGCTCCGGGGCGTGTCATCAAGGCGCTGGATGCTGTCAATATCGAAAGCCGCCCTCTCTGGAAACCGATGCATATGCAACCACTGCTCCAAGACGCTTTGGCCATAGTCAATGGAACAAGCCAAAGGCTTTTTGAACAAGGCATATGCCTGCCAAGCGGTTCCAGCATGCGTGATACCGATGTCCACAGGGTATGTAATGCCATCAAGGGTGCCCTGTGACAGGTCTCTTGCATCCTACCTCTGCCAAGAGGGTTGCTTTTTTTATTGCTGCTGATATCCTCCTCTCTCTGCTCACGCTCTATTTTTCCTATGTCCTGAGATTCAACTTCAGTATACCCTCCAATTTTCTGGAGAGCTTCTGGCTTGTATTTGGCTCCATCGTGGTGATGAAAATCGCCATGATGTATCTGTTTAGGGTCTATTTTGCCGTCTGGAGATTTTTTGGTTTTTACGAGGCAAAGAGCATCGTCAAGGCGCATTTTCTTGCCTATCTGTTCTGGGCCCTGATCTATATGGGTTGCAGTGAAATCTTTGCGCCTTTCCCAAGATCGGTTATGGTCATAGACTTTTTCCTTTCTCTGATATTTTTGGGAGGGCTTCGTATGGCTAAGAGGCTTTTTGTGGAGAGCATACAGGCGCATGGTGTCAAGCCTGCATTGATCATGGGAGCCAATAGCCGTGCGTCGACGATTATCCAAAGCGCACTCAAGGGGGATATTCCCTATTACCCCCAGGCCATTTTTTCACTCAGTGATGACAGTATGACCAAAAATGCTTATATCAATAATATAAAAGTATATGAGCAGAAGAATCTCGAGGCCATCATACGACAGAAGGGCATTGTTTCGGCTATTATTTCCGTATCGCTCACCTCCGGGGAGCTGCATCAGCTGGTCGATCGGCTCAATGCTGCCGGGATACAAGAGATCAAGAAGTTGAAACTGCTGGGCTCAGAACACGACAGGCTAGAGGATCTCTCTATCGAAGACCTGCTGGCTCGTCACCCCAAAGACTTGGATAGCCTCGTGATCTCTGAATTTATCAAAGACAAATCGGTCTTGATCACGGGCGCTGGCGGCAGTATAGGCTCTGAAATAGCAAAGCTCTGTCACGGCTTTGGGGCAGCATCTCTGGTACTGGTGGATCAGGGGGAATACAACCTGTATCAGATAGGAGAGCAGATAGAAAACGCTACGCTGAAACTTATCGATATTACAGACAGGGTCGCCTTGGAAGGGGTCGTGGCCGAAGTGCGACCGGATATCGTGATCCATGCAGCTGCCTACAAGCATGTTCCCCTGTGTGAAGCCAATCATGCTTCGGCCATACATAACAATATACAGGGTAGCAAGAACATCATAGACCTCAGTATCGAGTACGGCGTAGAGAAAATGGTCATTATCTCCACAGACAAAGCAGTGCGTCCGACCAATGTCATGGGTGCCACCAAAAGAGTAGTGGAGCTCTATGCCGCCAATGTGGCATCAGGAGAGACAGAGATCGTAGCAGTAAGGTTTGGCAATGTCCTTGGCTCCAGCGGCTCGGTGATCCCAAAGTTCAAGCAGCAGATAGAACGGGGCGGCCCCGTCACGGTCACACATCCTGAGATTACGCGATACTTCATGCTGATACCGGAAGCCTGCCAGTTGGTACTTCAGGCAGCTGCTATTGCCAAGGGAGGAGAGCTGTTTGTTTTGGATATGGGAGGGCCTGTCAAGGTCATAGATCTTGCAAAACAGATGATACAGCTTTATGGAAAAGAGGATGAGATCACGATAGAAATCACAGGCCTTAGGCCGGGAGAAAAACTCTATGAAGAGCTGCTGCTGGACGAAAACGACAAGGAGACCAAGTATCGATCCATCTTTATCGCCAGCCCTACGGCCTATGAGATTTCACAATTAACTCACGATATTGCGTTACTATTGGATACAGACAATGAGATAGGGGCGTTGCAGAAGATTGTACCAGAATTTACGCATGAAACTATGGTATAATTGTTGTAGCTATTGTGGGGGGAATCCCTGGTAGTTATCAAAACAAAACAGGAGTAAAGATGTTGAAAAAAATAATTGCAGGATTGATGCTGTTGGCATCACTGTCGTTCGGTATGAGTCTGACAAAGCTTAACGGTGCTACCAAGGCAGAGCTGATGGAGATCAATGGTATCGGAGAAGTCAAGGCGACTGAGATCATCAAGCAGAGAAGGAAGGGAAAGTTTAAATCTTTTGCTGACCTTCAAGAGCGTGTCAGTGGTGTTGGTGGGCAGACGGTAGACAACCTCAAAAGAGATGTCAAGGTAGCCGATGATGTGAAGAAGGTAAAGAAGACAACGAAGAAGAAGGTGACCAAAAAGAGAAAAACGGCAAAGACCAAGCTGGAAGAGAAAAAAGAGAAAGCCAAGACCAGAACAAAAAAGAAAATGACCAAAACCAAAGCAGACAAGCCAAAGAAAAAGAAGCGCAAGATAAAAACTACAGAAGAGAAGAAAAAAGAGCTCAAAAAGAAGCCCAGAAAAACGAAAACAAAGAAAACAAAGACAAAGAAAAAAAATTAATCTTTCTTGCATAGCCAAGGTGTCTGCCTTGGCTCCCCAAATCCCGCTCAAACCTCATTTCTGATACAATCATATAAATTTATTACCAAGGGTATCCTATGTCAGTAGTAACGCGCTTTGCACCAAGCCCAACAGGCTATCTCCATGTCGGAGGATTGAGGACAGCACTTTTTTCTTGGCTTGCAGCACAGCACAATAAGGGTGCATTCCTTTTGCGCATAGAAGACACAGATATGGCACGTAACTCCGAGGCAGCCAAAGATGCTATACTCAAAGCCTTTGAATGGGTAGGGATGAGCCATGATGGCGAGGTGGTGTATCAGTCTAAGCGTTTTGATTTGTATAAAAAGTATATTGACCAGTTACTAGCAGAGGGTAAGGCGTATAAATGTTATATGTCAAAAGAAGAACTGACAGCTTTACGTGAAGAGCAGATGGCTAAAAAAGAGCGTACGCGTTATGATGGGCGTTACCGTGACTTTACGGGTGCACCTCCAGAGGGTGTGGAGCCTGTGATACGTATAAAAGCACCACAAGAGGGGACTATCTCTTTTGTAGATGGTGTCAAAGGTGAGATGAACATCGCTGCTACGGAAGTAGATGACTTTGTCATCGCCCGTGCAGATGGGGCACCGACATATAACTTCGTAGTAGCCATAGACGATGCTTTGATGGGACTGACTGATGTGATACGTGGAGATGACCATCTTTACAATACGCCTAAGCAGATAGTGGTTTATAATGCACTGGGCTTTGATATACCAAACTTTTACCATGTAGCGATGATAAATAACGAGCAGGGCAAAAAACTCTCCAAGCGAGATGGTGCTACAGATGTGATGGACTACAAAACCATGGGTTACTTGCCAGAAGCACTGCTTAATTTCCTCGTACGTCTGGGCTGGTCTCACGGTGACCAAGAGATATTTAGCCTCGAAGAGATGATAGTCCTTTTTGACCCAAATGACATCAACAAAAGTTCATCGAACTATAACTTAGACAAATTACTATGGCTCAATGCTCACTACATCAAAGAAGCACCCAATGAGAAGCTTATCGCTTTATTAAAAGATTTTGGGGTAGATTTGACGGGGAATGCCAAAGCTTCAGCGATACTCACGGCTACCAAAGAGCGTGGTAAAACCTTAGTAGAGTTGGCAGAACAAATCAAACTGCTTACTACAGCACCCACAGAGTATGATGCCAAGTCAGCCAAAAAAGCTTTTAAAGGTGAAGCCAAAGAGATACTCAGCACATTTGCAGATATGCTAGCCTTAGTGCAGCCTACCACTAAAGAAGCCTACCATGCAGTGATGGAAAAGATAGTAGAAGAAAAAGAGATAGGCTTCGGTAAAATAGGTATGCCTTTACGCGTGAGTCTTATGGGCTCTATGACAGGGGCAGGCATGGATGAAGTGATGGCTGTTTTGGGCGTGGATGAGACGATTGCGAGGATTGAGAAGGCGATAGCTAGGATAGAGTAAAAGTTAAATCTTTTTACTTTTTTTTAAAAATAACTTCAATGACCGTTTGGATTTCCAATCCATCTCATAAAATATATGCTCCAAATACCAAGTAAGCTCTTTAGGGCTAATACCTCTTTTTTTCGCTTCACGTTTTAAAATATACTGAGGTATTTTCGTTTTTTTTCTGGCAAAGGTGCGGGCTAGTCTTTGTACCGAGTCACTATGTTTGTTATAGCAGAGTCTGGCGAAGACAAAGGGTAGACCAGTTTTGTTGTACCATGCCTCGGCTAGGTCAATACCTGCTTTACCGTCTAAGTAGTGCTTGAGTGCAACGTCACCTATGAGGACTTGACCTTGTAGGTTTAGTACTTTGGCTAACTGGTTAGAAGTTGCAGATGCTGGGTCTGTTTGGTTTTTGCCTTCTAGGAGTAGTACGGAGTAGACTTTTTTATGGGCGATGATGCCTAGGTCGGTACAGTTGCACTTGCGAGACTCTATAGAAGAGATAAACGCGGCATGGATAGACTGACGTTTAAAGGCTTTGTTGATAGCCGAAGGCACGGCACGTTTGTTGCGAAAGGTCATTTTGGCGGCATTGTTAGAAATGTAGCGTTTGAGGAAGACTTGAAAGGGCAAGAGGTTAAGATAACTAATAGACCCAAATAACATACAAGCCCTTTTTTAAGCATGATTATACCAAACAAGATTTATAATCGCGGTAACAGTAAGAGAGGATTT
>CAMZLC010000114.1 GCA_947311605.1 uncultured Sulfurovum sp. | reverse complement strand
TGGGATGCAATTCCATCTTGCGCGCCAGTGCCATCTGTCCCAGTGTTTTGAGATCAGCATTTTCAATGAGATCGACAGCTTCGTCGATACTCATACGTTGTGTCATGGCTCTGGTCATACTATTTTCCGACGGCATCCAGCACGCCGTTAATAAACTGCGGTGCCTTGTCGTCCGCCAGTGCTTTTGCCAGCTCTACTGCCTCATTGATAATGATCGCCCGATCTGTTTTTTCTATAAGAATCTCATAGGCACCCAGACGCATGATCGCTTTCTCTACCTTGCCTATGCCATCATAGTCCCACTCCTTGAGGTGCTTTTTGACCTCCGCATCGATGGTTTCCAGATTGGCTACGGTACCATCAAAAAGCCTATGAGAAAATTCACGCTGCTTATTGCGTATCTTGTCCTCTTCTAGTATCACATCGGAAAATTTTGCGATCTCCCTGTTTCCGAGATCATAGGCATAGAGCAAACCCACCACAGCCGTGCGCACCTGATGTCTGGTTGCCATTAGCCAAGCTCACTGTAGAGGTTGATCATCTCGATCAGTCCCGTCATCGCTTCGGCACCCTTGTTGCCTGCCTTGGTGCCGGCACGCTCGATCGCCTGTTCGATACTGTCCACAGTCAGGACACCAAACGAGGCCGGCTTGCCATATTTCAGTGTGACATTTGCCACCCCCTTGGTCGCCTCGGCAGAGACATAGTCAAAGTGCGGTGTCGCCCCACGGATCACTGCACCCAGACAGCAGACCGCATCATACTTGTCACTCGCCAGCGCCTTGTCCAGCGCAAAAGGGATCTCGAAAGCACCAGGCACCAGGATCAGATCCAGTGTATCGGCATCTCCCCCGTGTCTGGCATAAGCATCCTTGGCGCCTTCGACCAGTCTATCTGTAATAAAATGGTTAAATCTGGCAGAGATGATCGCTACTTTTTTCTGCTTGTCAACACTCAGGTTGCCTTCTATGATCTTCATGCGTATGCTCCCTAGAATAATTTGTAGCCATTATAGCAAATCTCTCTGTTTACTCTCCTTTGCATGCGAATCAAGAAGGGTAAATATTTTATAAAGGAAAATAATTATTGTTTAAGAATTATTATAATATAATTACTTTAGCGATAAAAATTATCGTTTAAAATTACATAAGGAATAGGAAATGAGACAGTACGAGACATACAGGTGTGAGAGATGCGGAAATGAGGTAGAGTTGCAAGCGGTAGGCGGAGGCTCCCTTGTCTGCTGCGGCGCAGAGATGCAGATGATCACGGAGAACCTGACGGCGGTCAATCTCATGAAGGCGTTTGCCGGAGAGTCCCAGGCGAGAAACAAATATGAATTTTTCGCGGATATGGCGATGCAGGAGGGTCTGCACAGAATTGCACGGCATTTCCAGGAAGCTGCAGATAATGAAAAATACCATGCAATGGCAGAGTTCAAGGCCTACAACAAGCTGGTGAATAACATAGAGCTGGATACCACAAAGAAAAATCTTGTCTATGCAGCTGACGGCGAACGCTATGAACATGAAGAGATGTATCCCAACTTTGCAGCCATAGCAAAAGAGGAAGGTCTGGCGGATATCGCCAGGCTTTTCAGAGCTATCGGCAAAGTTGAGGTGGAGCACGAGAGAGAGTATTTGGCGCTAAAAGAGGCACTGGAAGCGGAAGGGTTCTTTGACAGTGAACACAATGAAGAGTATATTTGCGAAGTATGCGGACATGTGCATAGAGGCAAAAAGGCACCAAAAGTATGCCCTCTCTGCAAAGCAGGTCAAGAGTACTTCAAAAAGGTCTCCTCAGATATCACGGTAGGATAAATAGCATTGGATGACCTGAAGAGGGAAAGGAGAAATGCCTCCTAAAGATAGAGGAGCTATCGCACCCGCTTCAGTGTTACTTTTCCCAGCAGCTTCACACTGTCAAGTATTACCTTTTTCGCCATACCGTTTTTATCGATCGCAAAGGTCAGACTTCCCCTGCCTCCAGAAAGAAATGCACGCTTCATATACACCTTGATGATCGCTGCACTTTTTTCACCTATAGCGTTTCTCTCCTCTTGCAGTTTTTTGCCGGCAGGAAAAGAGAGTATGAGTTTTCCCCCTTCTTTTTCTGCACCTGCCAGCGCAACAGAAAAATGCCCGGAGGGGTGTTTTTTCTTGTACTTCACACTATTGTGATAGAGCGTGAGAATGTCATTGTGGGCAAAGTACTTCAGCACCTCTTTGTTCTCATACAGCTTTTTTTCTTTTTTCCATTTGATGGATATTTTGGTGATCTTCTTCTTTTTGTAGTCAAAAAGATACCTTCTAATATAGTGAATATCTTTATAGGTTTTGTCTATTTTGTACTCTTTGGCGTAGTACTCCCCGTGTCGCACGCTCCCGTAGGAGCTGTGGTGCTCTATCTGCCCTCCGGACATCAGCTTTATCAAACCGGTTGCCTTCATGTCCACGCGAATAGTATAGCGCTTGCTGTTAGCCTTATAGTGTACTTTTGCATCGATTATCGTGCCGACAAGCGTACCTCTGGCAACATAGTGAAGGGATTGCGCCTCCAAACCCATACCGATAAAAAACACCCATACCAACACTGCTTTTTTTATAACCATTAAGGACTTCTCTTCTGTTTTTCTACCGTATTCTACTATAATATTGTAAAAGAATTGTGAAGGCAGCTTTATGACAACAACCCAACCCCTTGATATGAACATCAGCCAAGGTCTCAATGTCATCGATGACATGGATATGGATATCGCTACGCTGGTTCAGACAGCACTGACTCCTTTTTACAATGAGTTTCCTTTTTTGGCTACAGCCTTTCTGGGTGTCCCCCTTGGCAACCTTGTTGCTGCATTGCTTGTACTCTGTTTTTTCTTTTTCCTGCGAAAAGTCTTTACCCATATGATTATGGTC
>CAMZLC010000113.1 GCA_947311605.1 uncultured Sulfurovum sp. | reverse complement strand
TTGATGTAAAGAACATTGGTTAATCCTTACTCTACCATAGAGGCTTTCGTGTCTTATGTCACTGTATTTGTTCGGTTAACACCTACTCTTTTCAACACCCTTTAAAAGTCAAAAGAATACAACTTCAATTCTTGAGAATATCGACTCGGCAGGTCTTGGGGTGTATATTGTTGATGATACATTTCGTATTCGACATATGAATAAAACCATGCAGAGTTGGGTTGATGGAGGAGTTGGTGACTCGTGTTACAAGGTCATGAAAGATCAGCAGAAACCTTGTGATGATTGTTACTTTGATCTGATTGCCAATAAGGGAAAAAACATCCGCTATGTGCTGAAACAGGACAATCGTGTCTTTGATATTGTCGCAACGCCCATAACCCTGCAGGATGGAACCGTTGCCAAGATGGAGATTCGCACTGACATTACTGCCCAAAGACAATCTGAAAAAGATCTGCTGGTTGCCAAGGAGGCGGCAGAGGCAGCTGCAGTGTCACAATCTGCTTTTCTGGCCAACATGAGCCATGATATTCGAACACCATTGAACGGCATAATGGGAATGCTGCGTTTGACGCTTGATTCAGACCTTGATGAAAGTCAGCGTGAAAAGCTTGAGTCTGCCAAAATCTCAACGGATTTCCTGTTTGCTCTGTTAAATGATATTCTTGATCTTTCTAAAATAAATGCGGGTCAGCTTGTTCTTGAAAATCACGCCTTCAGTCTGTCCTCTTTTCTTGCTGATATTCAATCCATGTTTTCCCTGGTTTCCAGCGAAAAAGGCCTGGATTTTAAAGTTGTTTCCGACGATAACGTACCTGATATTGTGCAAGGTGATTCACTTCGAATTCGCCAGATTCTTACAAATTTCCTGAGTAACAGTATTAAATTCACCCATCAGGGAAGCATTATTCTGAGCGTTGAAGCACGTTCTCCAGGAAACAATGACATGCTTTTCCAGTTTATTGTTAAGGACACAGGTATTGGGATTGCCGATGATATGCTTGAGAAAATATTTGATTCTTTTACTCAGGCTGATGTTTCAACCACACGAAAATATGGCGGTACCGGCCTTGGACTTGCAATTTGCAGCCAGCTTGTTCAATTGATGGATGGGGCGGTAAATGTCAGTAGTACAGAAGGTGAAGGAAGTACTTTTTCTTTCACTGTACGCTTAAAGCTTGGCAGAAAGCAGGATTTAACCGATCTTCAGAATAAAGATTCTGAAATGTTGCAACTGGACTCCTGTCTTGCTGTTTTACTGGTTGAAGATAATAAGATTAATCGGGATTTGGCAAGAATGACGCTTGAACAGATGGGGCACAGTGTCCGGGAAGCAAGTAATGGTATAGAAGCCTTGGAAGCAATGGAAAAGCAGTTTTTTGATATTGTTCTGATGGATGTACAGATGCCCACTATGGATGGTCTTACAACAACGCAAAATATTCGCTTGTGTGAGCAGGGAAGTTTGTCTGAAACTGATCCCAATTATGAATTACTGGCAGGTTTGCAGAAAAAGATCATTGGCAGAAAAACACCAATTGTTGCACTTACTGCAAATGCAATGGCAGAAGATCGTACTCGCTGTATGAAGGCCGGGATGGATGAGTATCTTACCAAACCGTTTTTACCTGATCAGGTTGCAGCTGTTCTTGCCCACGTAACAGGGGCGACCATTATAAATGGCAATAACATGGCCGAATCTGAATTGAATAATTCATCTGGTTTACCACAGGTACAACAGGTAAGGGAACATCTGCAGAAAAAGTACTCTTTGACAGAAGAACAGATCGGCAAACTGCTTCAAGTTTCCGTTTCCGAACTCAAAGAAAATATTGATAAGTTTAAAAAAGCACTGGCGGATTCCGATACGCCGGAAATGAAAATATTAAGCCATAGTATGAAAGGGAGCCTGTTAAATCTTGGCCTGGATGAATCCTCGGAAATAGCAAAAGTGATAGAATTTCACGCTGCTGCCAATGATGATGTGGTCTATGATGGCTTGATTCAGGAGTTATGTTCAAGTATTGATGGCTTATTGAGCTATAAAGCTTGAGATGGTTTTCTGTTTGCCGGTCTCGTATTTTTTTTACCCAAAAGAAAATAGAAGAGGATGTTTTTGGGTGATCGAAAAATAACAGGTATCCTTTTTATGCTTTCTGCGTCAACCTGCTTTGTGACCATGTCCACACTGGTTAAAGCTATGGGAGACTCTCTGCCACTTGCTGAGTTGATGTTTCTTCGGTCTCTTCTGGCCATACCTTTCCTGCTGGCTGCACTTGTTAAACGTGGAAAACCGCTTATTGCAAGGGCTTGGAACATCCTGTTGCTCCGGACTTTCTTTGGCACAGTTGCCATGTTCTGTTTTTATTATGCCCTCACCCATATGCCCCTTGCCGATTGTGTTTTTCTTGGTCGAACCCAACCGCTTCTGCTTGCTTTGGCAGCACCGTTTATTGTCGGGGAGCGTGCCCCTAAAGAAGCGTGGGTGGCAATATTTTGCGGTCTTGCCGGCTCCCTTATTATCATGCGTCCAGGGCTTGCATGGAGTGGTGCGGCCTGGGTGGCATTGCTTGCTGCTGCCACTGCGGCAATTGCTCATCTTCTTGTGAGAAGGCTTAGGCGAACTGATGATCCGGGTGTAATTGTCTTTAATTTCACTGCGCTTCTTGCAATTGCCAGTGGATTGCTCTGTTCTCAATCTTTTCAGGTGCCAACGGAACGGCAGTGGGGGCTTATTGCAGGGATCTCACTTCTGGCCAGTTCCGGGCAGTATTTACTGACCATGGCGTATGGATATGATAAGGCTCCGGCAATTGCTGCTTCGAGTTATGCATCTGTTGTACTTTCCGTGATTTACGGTTATTTTTTCTGGGGTGAAGTGCCGGCCCCTTCTACCTGGATTGGTGGGGTTTGTATTGTTAGTGGCGGAATATGGCTTGTGTATTGCCGCCTAAAAAATTAACCTGGTTCCATACAAATCCATTTTCGATTTTGACTTTCCATAAAGCCATCATAATGCAATGAATTTAATACAAGGAAAAGCATGTATTCCATCTTTGAAACAGTCGTAACCGTTCGTCCCGATGATATTGATATGAACAATCATGTCCACTACTCCCGCTATCTGGATTATATCCTTATGGCCCGTTATGATCAGATGAAAAAGGATTATAAAGTGTCAATGGAAGAATTCGTGGAGCGCGGCTTTTCCTGGGTGGCCTCAGAACTCACTATCCAGTACAAACGGCCCATTTTGTTAGAGGATGGGAACGTTAAAGTGCGAACTCAACTGGAAGAATTCAATGGTGCCAAGGTCTTGATAAATTTCTGGATTATGAAGGGCGAAAATGAGAAGGTGGCAGCACAGGGGCAGGTTTCCTATACCATGATTACTGTGAAGAGCGGTCGACCCACTCGTGTTCCGGATGATATTGTTGAGCAATATCAAATATGATAAACTCGTAAAAAGGTTGAAATCCCGATGGCTAAGTAAAAAACTTCATATGCGAGGCGCACATTTTTTGTTTAATTTCGGCGTACTAAGGTACGTTGAAATTAAACAAAAAATGTAGCAACGAAGCAGATGAAGAGTTTTTACGACGCCATCAA
>CAMZLC010000112.1 GCA_947311605.1 uncultured Sulfurovum sp. | reverse complement strand
GCTGATAGTAATGAAGAGTGTGTCATCAGTGAGTAGAGGCTCTTTGTATCTAAATTCACTGGCTATCTCTATGTCACAACGTACTTTAGCGATACGTTCAAAGAGGTACGCAGAGGTCAACGCAGAGTGGTAGCTCGTACCACAGGCACAGATTTTGATGGCTTTGATGCCCTCAAAGAGTGCATTATCTAGTTCATCAAAGGCGATGCTGTCATCTAAGACCCTTCCCATCATCGTCTCACCCATGACACGGCTTTGTTCATAAATCTCTTTTTCCATAAAGAAACGGTAGCCATCTTTTTGTGCCAGTACTTTGTCTGCCGTGAGGGTTTGTTTGGTAAAGCTCTTTTCTCCATGGGCATCAAAAAGTTTGAGTTCTCCCTCTTTGGCATAGCCATATTCACCATCTTCTAGGTAATAGACCTCTGTGGCTTTACCAATGATAGGCGTATCAGAAGAGGCAAAATAGACATCGTCTCCGTTAAAACCTACAAGCATAGGCGAGCCATGTTTGGCAAAGTAAATCGTATCAGAATCAGCTTCTGTTATGAGTAGTGTCGCGTAAGCACCCTCGAGTCTTTCTATGGTTTTTTCAAACGCTTCAAAGACTGTTGTGGCAGTTTTATGTTCTTTCTCAAAAAGATGGACAATGGTCTCTGTATCCGTTTGGCTCAAAAAGGTGACACCATCAGCTTGAAGTTCAGCTTTGAGTTCTTGATAGTTTTCTATAATCCCGTTGTGTACCACATAAGAGTATGCCCCCAAGTGTGGATGTGCATTAAGCTCTGTAGGTTTACCATGGGTCGCCCAGCGTGTATGGCCGATGGAGATACCAAAATCTTCAGAGTGATAGTTTTTGGTTTTTTCTCTTAGGTTTTCGAGTTTACCTATGGCTTTAAACTGATTCAGTTTTTCACCTTCAATGACAGCGATACCTGCAGAATCATACCCTCTATACTCTAACTCTTGAAGCCCATCAAGTAGTATCTCTTTTTTCTCTTCATTACCTAAATATCCGACAATTCCACACATGATGACTCCGTTAGTTTTTCGATAATTTCATCTGTATTATGACAAAAATTTCCATCTTTCTCGATTAAGAAGAGATCGTTTGCTCGGTATTTGCTGGTATGGATTTTGCTGGAGACGATATCGATCCCAAGCTGATCGAAGAGCTGCATAACAAACGCCAACAGTCCCCGCTGGTCTTTGGTGCGGAGTCTGAGAACACCATATTCTCTGGAGTGCTCGCAGTCTATCTCTATTTCATTGGGTTTGATTTCAGGTTTGATCAGTGTGGTTTTGGCATGAGGTTCAAAGGAGTCGAAAATGATCTGTTCCAGCAGTGGCAGTTCGCTTTCGTCGATCACTTCATGAAAGTCTATTTTGAAATATTTCAGCCCACCAAAAAGCTTTGCGATGCCTAGGTTGACAATGTTGAGACGGGAAAGCCTGGAGAGCAGATAGCCAAGACTGAACGCCTTTTTTCTGACGATCTCTATCGTGAGAAACTCTGTATTAGTGATCCTATGCTGAAAGTCATCTACCGCCAGAGCCATATCAATGATAGAGAGTATCTGCCGGGTACTGTTATAGATAAAAAGCTCATTGGCAGGAATGGAAAGTATCTGCCTCTGCATACTTTTTGAAAAAGACTTGAATCTGATATCTTTTTTGAGACTTTCCATTTTTTTTAGTCTTCTGGTGGTGGTGCTGAGTATTTTGTCATGCTGGAGCGAGGCAATAGATTCTCTATAGAGCGTACGCAGAAGTTTGGCATTAAAATGGGTATAGATACCTACCCCCACCCCATTCATATCGGCATAGGTCAGAAGGTAGATCATGTTCAAGAGTCTCTCGCTCTTGAACCGTGAGGCAAACAGCAGAATGGTTTTTTCATTATAGAGGTCTTCTCTTTGGGCAGTGATGCTCATGAGGTCATGATACTGTATCAGTTTGACGCCCGTATCGATCAGTGCTTGATCCATAGTGATTTTTGAGGCAAATAGTCTAAAAAGTGATGCGCCCACAAGTGCGTGATCCTTCTTTCTCCCTTTTCCTGCATCATGCAGGAATGTTACTATCTTCAAAAGATGCCTCTCTTTTTTTTCTAGACTTTCATAGCATGACAGAAGCAGAGGGTCTTCAATATTTTCCAGATATGAGAGACATTTCAGAGAATGCACATCAACGCTAAAGTGGTGGTACCCGTCAAATTGTGGTAGATCAACCACTTTTCTGATAGGAGGGATGCTGTACTTGAGTAGTCTGGCACCATGCAGCGTTTTTAGCACAGAATATGCATGTTTCTGATGAAAGATGTTAGAAATAGCCTTATAGAGTTTTTTCTCGATCCTCTCCGGTTTTTTGGCATGCAGGAGCCCCTTTAGTACTTTGGGATGTGCTTCAAATACGCCATCTGCATGCTGATTGAGTGAAGTGATGTATCTGGAGAGTGAGGTCTCGTCTTTGATGAGCAAATAGTCATCATAGGTATCCGGCACATGCTCTGAGATCAGTGCCTCCAGCCAGATTTTACTAAAGAGATGAATCACCCGTAGACTTTCCGTTGTTTTCTTGGCGAAGCGCATTTGCGCATGTGGTGTGCTGTCGTATCCTAGAAGCGTGGCTATCTCAGGGATGCTCTCTAGTCTGACTCTGTCCTCCTTTTTCCCAGAGACTAGATGTAGGGCGGAGCGCACACGAAAGAGAAACTCCAAAGCGATTCTAAACTCCCTGTAGTCAGCCTCCTGCACAATGGCATCAGGAAGATCTCTGATGCGCGGTACATTGTACAGAAGTTTGCCGATCCAAAATACCAGATTTGCATCCCTGAAACCTCCCACTCCCTCTTTGAGATTGGGTTCCATCGTGAGTGGAAATCTTCGATGCAGGTCTCTCTGTTCTTGGAGTTTTTCCCGGATGAACTTTTTGGGACCCTCTTTGCGAATGAGTGCAATACTGTTTTCGACGCCAGCCCAGAGTGACCGGGAGCCTTCGATGAATCTGGATTCGAGTATCGCGCTTTTGATGGTGATATCGTTGCGTGCTGCTTCAGGAAGCTCAGAGAGTTCATGTACTCGGTGCCCAAGCTTCAGCCCTATGTCCCAAAAGAGATAGAGCATCTTTTCTATCAGCGCCTTGCTCTGGTAGCCAGGGACATCCTCATAGACGATCATAAGGTCGATATCCGAATAGACGCAAAGCTGCTCTCTTCCATAGCTTCCAAGTGCAGCCACAGAGATTGGTATAGTATTTTTCATAGGGAGATAGTCGCCAAACATAGCCCTGGTCGCGACTTTATAGACAAGTGTGATGATGGTATCGATCTTTCTGGTATGCTTGACCAGAAAATCTTTGCCGCCAGCTTGTGAAAAGAGATCGGGCAGTGTTTCAAAATAAGATTTGATATCCGTTTTAATCATTTTGGCTATCTCGAAATCGGCAGCACCTCTGTGCATGAGTTGTTCGACTTTTCTATTTAGTGGTATCATGTATGAAGAGCCCCTAATCTTTTAGTGCTATAATACCCAAAAACAACTATGGATATCACTATGGATCTGATACAAAAAGTACGCAACAGAGAACGCCTGACGCAGTCGGAAGGTGAAGCGCTCTATGCACTTGATCTCTATGCATTAGGTGAACTCGCGGATGAGATACGCCAGGAGAAGTATGGCAAAAAGAGCTACTTCAATATCAATCGTCACATCAATCCTACCAATGTCTGCGCAGATGTATGCAAGTTCTGTGCCTACTCAGCCAGCAGAAAAAATCCCAATCAGTACACCATGAGCCATGAGAAGATTGTAGAGACCGCACAGCATGCCTGGGACAAAGGAGCCAAGGAGGTGCATATAGTATCGGCACACAACCCCCATGATGGGGCAGGGTGGTATATGGGTGCATTTCAAAAGGTCAGAGAGGCTCTACCGGATATTCATATCAAAGCGATGACAGCAGCAGAGGTGGATTTCCTTCATCGTCAGTATGGTTTGAGCTATGACGAGGTGCTGGATCAGATGATAGAAAGTGGCGTGGACAGTATGCCTGGAGGCGGTGCCGAGATCTTTGACGAGGCGGTGCGGGAATATCTCTGTAAAGGCAAGGTCACCTCCGCTCAATGGCTGGAGATCCACCGCAAATGGCATGAGCGGGGCAGAGAGTCCAATGCTACAATGCTTTTTGGTCACATAGAGAGCAGGGCGCATCGGATAGATCATATGCTAAGACTTAGAGATTTGCAGGATGAGACCGGCGGCTTCAATGCCTTTGTTCCTCTGGTTTATCAAAAAGAGAATAACTTCCTAAAAGTCAAAGATTTCCCAACAGGGCAAGAGATACTCAAAACCTATGCCATAAGCCGAATAGTGCTCGACAATATACCCCATATCAAGGCCTATTGGGCTTCTGCCTCTATTGGGCTAGCCCTGATTGCCCAGGAGTTTGGCTGTGACGACCTGGATGGAACAATCGAAAAAGAGTCGATTCAGTCCGCTGCTGGTGCTGCCAGCGCCAAGGGACTGGATCTGGAAAATTTTGTAGCACTGATCCAAGATGCGGGTTTTATTCCTATAGAAAGAGATAGTTTATATAATGAATTGAGGGTATATTGACATGGTATTAATGATAGACAATTACGATAGCTTTACCTATAATATTGTGCAGTATTGCCGAGAGTTGGGTGCGGATTTAACAGTGATCCGTAATGACGAAATGACAGTAGAGGAGATCAAGACATTGAATCCTGAAAAGATCATTCTCTCTCCTGGCCCAGCGACACCAGATGATGCAGGTGTCACATTGGATGTGATTCGGGAATTTTCAGAGACTACCCCGATGTTTGGTATCTGTTTGGGGCATCAAAGTATCGCGCAGGTATTTGGGGCAGAGGTGATACAGGCCAAACACATGATGCACGGCAAGACATCGCAGGTCGAGATGGATACGGTTACACCGATATTTCAAGGTATTCCCAGAGTATTTAGGGCAACAAGGTATCACTCGTTGACGGTTAACAGAGATACACTTCCTGAAAGCATCGAGGTCACTTCGTACAGTAAGGACGATAAAGAGATCATGTCTTTGCAGGTCAGAGGAAAACCGATATATGGTGTCCAGTTTCATCCAGAATCTATCATGAGTGAATATGGTCACGAAATGCTGGATAACTTTCTGAAGCTCTAGAGATGTCTGCACTGAAGCGCCGGGCACAGATAATCCTTTGGTTGCTCTATGCTATGATTCTTGCTGTAGTGGCAGCAACGACACCCATCAGCCCCAGTGAGGCCTATCTGTTTTTTCAGGCAGAGACCACGCCTACGACACTTTTGATACATTGGGGAGATGCAGTGATCTCAAGCGAACTGGGGCTGAGGCTCTTTTTTCTAGTCTTGGGATACCTCAATCTCTCTCTTTTTTATGTTGTAACAGCACATTTTTTTAGCGAAAGAGAGGAGCGCCTGCTGGCGCTCTATTTTTACGCAATGTTGCCTGGAGTAATTGTCTCTACAGTATTGGCAAATGATGCTGTGATCATTGCCTTTCTGGTATTGCTTTTTTTATACTTTTATTTACATCAACAACGTTTGCTTTCTTTGTTTCCACTGCTTTTCTTGGGTTTAGCACATTGGAGTGCGCTGTACTTTTATCTGCTGTTGATGCTTTATGGTCTTTTTCAGAAAGAGAAATGGATATTTCTGAATGCGGCGATTGCCGTGCTATTCTTTTTTGCACTAGGCGCTAGAGTACCTGAACCCGTTTCTGGCAACTATCTATTTGAAATGCTTGGCAACGATGCAACGATTTTCTCCCCCCTGCTGTTCATCTATTTTTTCTATGCACTCTATGGGGCACTATGGAGGGGAGAGAGAAATATGCTATGGTATATCTCCTTTGGTGCCCTGATCATCTCTTTGGTTCTTTCCTTGCAGGAGAGAGTCAGGATTACTGACTTTAGTGCCTATCTGATGCTTGGCATTATCGTGGCAGTGCATACCTATCTTGGGAGTCTCAAGGTGCGGCTGAAACGTTTCCGGAAAAGCCATAGGATATCTTTTTGGGTAGTTGCCATTTCTTTGCTCACAAGTTCCCTTGCTATGGTGTTGCATCAGCCAATCTATAGACTTCTCGGTGAAAAAAATTATCCTATTGTTGCATCAGTGTATTCGCCATACGATAGAGCAGTCAGGCTAAAAAAGAGTGGCAAAAAATGTGTACAGGAGTCCAGACAAAAAGTTCTCTATCAAATGAGATATTACGGACTCAATAAATGTTTCTAAAATACACAGATTCAAAATAAATAGACAATATTTTTCTCTCAAGTCAAGTTGAATTATGCAAATGCTATCATACTAATTACCTATAAAACGAAGGAGTACTCAATGGCTCAAAAGGCGATTAGAGAATATGACGCAAAGTCAATACTGGCAAAGCATTGGGATAAGTATTTTCCAAATTTTTCTTATGCTTATGAAACGGTTCTGGTGCAGAACGGATCAGAGTTAGAGGAGGCTGCAAAATCGAGCAGCTGGCTAAAGGAGAAGGCATTGGTGGCAAAGCCGGATATGCTGTTTGGAAAAAGAGGCAAAAATGACCTTGTGCTTTTCAGAGATGCCAAGCCCGGTGATGTCTCCTTGGAGAAAGCAGTAAGCTGGATCGACGAGAAGTCGAGTACACCACAGAGTGTCTATTTCTCTTTTGACGGCGACACACCTGTGGGTGAACCCAAAACAGATATGTTGACACACTTTATTGTAGAGCCCTTTACACCGCACTCTCAGGAGGAGGAGTACTATATCTCAGCCACCTGTGTAGGTGACGACGACATGCTCTATATGTCAGCAGAGGGTGGCATGGAAGTTGAAGAGGGTTGGGATGACAAGGTTACGGAGGTTGTCTTCAAGATCACGGATACAGAAGAGGAGATCGCCGAAAGAATCAAGGCAAATGTTCCTGCGGATGTAGCAGACAAAGACAAGGAAGCGTTTGCTGAATTTGCCATCGGATTTTTCAAAGCATACAGGGATCTTAATTTTGCCTATCTCGAGATCAATCCGTTTGTGATGCAGGGGCACAAAATAGAACTGCTTGATATGGTGGCGAAGCTTGATGATACCGCAGGATTTATGATGGTGGAAGAGTGGGGTGATATAGAGTTCCCTACAGGATTCGGTATGGAGGAGAAGTCCCCAGAGGTTCTGGCGGTAGAAGAGGCAGATGCCAAGACAGGCGCATCACTGAAGCTCACTATCCTAAAGCCAGAAGCGCGTATCTGGACTATGGTCGCCGGTGGTGGTGCTTCGGTAGTGTATGCTGATACGATCGCCGACCTTGCAGGGATTGAAGATCTAGCCAACTATGGTGAGTACAGCGGTGGTCCTACTACAGGTGAGACAAAGTTTTATGCAGAGACACTGCTTGATCTCATGACCAGAGAAAAAGATCCAGAAGGCAGAGGAAAAGTGCTGATCATCGGTGGGGCGATTGCCAACTTCACTGATGTAGCCAAGACCTTCACCGGTATTATCCAGGCCTTTGAGAACTATGCAGACAAAATGAAAGAGATCGGGATAAGTGTCTATGTGCGCCGTGGTGGACCTAATTATGAAAAAGGTCTCAAAGATATCAAAGAGGCTGCGGATAGACTAGGTATACCCATCGAGGTATACGGTCCGGAAACACATATGACTGATATTATCAGAATGGCATTAGAGAAGTAGGGAGAATAAAATGGCACAATTATTTACAAGAGACTCACAGGCAATTTTTTGGAACAACAACAAAAATGCGATTCAGAGAATGCTCGATTATGATTATACGATTCAGAGAGATACCCCTTCGGTTGCTGGGATTGTTGCTCCTACGAGCAACAATAAATTTGAAAAGTTCTTTTGGGGCGGCAATGAAATTATGGTTCCACTTTACAAAAGTACTGCTGAAGCAAAAGAGGCGCAACCTCAAGCAGATATATTGCTAAACTTCGCTTCACTTAGAACGGCTTATGATGTGACAATGGAGGCTTTGAACATGGGAGGATTCCGCGTGATGATGATCACGGCGGAGGGTATCCCCGAGAGATTGGCACGCAAAATGAATGCCTATGCGAGAGAAAAAAATGTGACAGTTATCGGGCCAGCCACTGTCGGAGGCATCAGTCCTGGTGCATTCAAGATTGCCAATGTCGGTGGAACAATTGAAAATATTGTCAGCTCCAAACTACACCGTGCAGGAAGTTGTGGATTGGTGACAAGATCTGGCGGGCTCTTCAATGAAGTGTGTAATATTATTGCGCTCAATGCGGACGGTATTGCTGAAGGTGTTGCTATTGGTGGGGATAGATTCGTGGGCTCAGTTTTCATTGATAATCTTCTTAGACTAGAAAAGAACCCTGAAGTCAAGTACATGATTCTCTTGGGTGAAGTTGGGGGGTCGGAAGAGTATAAGGTGATCGAGGCGATTAAGGCAGGAAAATTGAGCAAGCCAATTATTGCATGGTGCATCGGTACGATAGCCAAACATTATGATTCGGGTGTCCAGTTTGGTCATGCTGGCGCTTCGGCCAATGATGATAGGGAGACAGCGGAAGCCAAAAATAAGGCAATGGCGGCCGCTGGTATGCACGTGCCAGAATCCTTCAATGATCTTCCTGCCAAGATTAGAGAGGTATACGAGTCACTCAATCTTCCAGCAGTGCCTGAACCAGAGATCGATATCGTACCAAAAGTCAGAAGATCTAAGCAGTTTATCTGTACGATCTCTGATGATAGAGGCGAAGAAGCAACCTACGCGGGCTTCCCAATCTCTTCAGTGGCACTGCCAAGCACAGGAAAGGGTATCGGCGACGTGATCTCTCTGCTATGGTTTAAGAAACAGTATCCAAAATGGGCAACGGAGTTTATTGAGACGGTACTCAAAACAGTAGCAGATCATGGGCCTGCAGTGTCAGGAGCCCACAACGCAAAAGTGACTGCCAGAGCAGGAAAATCGGTAGTCGAAGCACTGGTCACAGGTCTCTTGACAATTGGCCCAAGGTTTGGCGGTGCGATCGACGGTGCAGCTGAATACTTCAAATATGCAAACGATAACAAGCTTACACCCAAAGAATTCTTGGCATACATGAAGAAAAAAGGTATCCCCATTCCAGGTATCGGTCACCGTATCAAGTCACTGAAAAATCCAGACCTCAGGGTTAAGGGTCTGATGGATTTTGCAGCAGAGAATTTCCCTGCTACACCGCTGCTTGACTATGCCAGGACAGTAGAGGCGCTCACGACCAGCAAAAAAGAGAACCTGATCCTCAACGTGGATGGCACGATAGGAATCCTGATGGTAGATATGTGGCATGCACTGGGCTATCCAGAGGAGGAGATCGATGAATTTATCTCCAGCGGTACGCTCAATGCTTTCTTTATTGTAGGTAGATCTATTGGATTTATCGGTCATGTGCTGGATGAAAAGAGATTGGCCATGCCAATGTATCGACATCCTATGGATGATATTCTGTATGATGT
>CAMZLC010000111.1 GCA_947311605.1 uncultured Sulfurovum sp. | reverse complement strand
CTTCATGGAGAAGAAAACCAGGAAGAATAGTCGTAACTCAAGTATCCCCTCCTCCCAAACTGGCAAAGATAAGACTGCCGCCGGATCCGAAACCAATGGCAAGGGCAAAGAGCAGAATGATGTATTGTCGGGTATAATGGCACATTTAGGGCAGATCTGTCATAGAAATCCTTACAACTTTCTGTGTTTGTAGGCAGTTATGCTGTTTTTCTACTTCCCAATAATACGCGAGAAAAATGTGTGACAAACGGGAAGCAATTAAAACCATATTTGTCCATAAAACCTACAGGTTGCCAAAAATCCCATGAAGGATTTACCCTAAATGTGCAATTATACCCTATATGTTAAAAACAAGTCACAACTAAATAAAATTGCAACTATATTTAATAACAGAAGAAGAGAAATTTATATTATGAGCTCTTTTCCTACGATTGTTTTCCTAGCATATGTCACATATGGTGCTATCTAACTGTGGGTCTAATTGCACATTGGGACGGAATCTGTCATAGATTTTTACGCAGGATCGGTCGATATTTATTTTATTCTGCAATTATACTGTTTTAATGGGTTACCCAAGGGCTTGTTATCGATAACAGAGAAAACTCTATGCCGTTGATTACTCTTTCAATTTAGATTAGATATTAACCATCCAGACAATATAAACTGATTCTTATCAGATACTCAGCAAGGAAGGATAGTTCTTGAGCATTTTAGCACAAACAGATTTATTGAGAATAAAAGCTAACTCAATTCTTAACCCAAAAATCAAGTCTGCACTGGGCCAATTCTACACTCCTGAGCCAATCTGTTTATACATGGCTTCTTTGTTCAATGAAATTTCTGGCAAAGTAAAACTGCTAGATCCAGGGTGTGGTCCTGGTTCACTCACAGCTGCTTTTACTGATGAGGCATTGAAAAGAGGAAAAGTTAAGTCGCTAGATATTGATACTTGGGATATTGAAGAAACTATTAAACCTTTCATAACTGAAACCTTCGAGTTATGTGAAGAGGCAGGAACAAAAAATAACATAAAAGTATCCAATAAATTCAATCTAGAAGATTTTATTCTCACCAACGCAACCAATTTCGGATTATTCAAAAATAACAATGATTACACTCATGTAATCATGAACCCACCATATAAAAAAATCGCCACAAAGAGTGCTCATCGAAAAGCATTACGAAGTATTGGGGTAGAAACAGTAAATCTTTATTCAGGATTTCTTGCTGTAGCTATTCAAAATCTCATTGCTGGTGGAGAATTGGTTGCAATCATCCCTCGTTCATTTTGCAATGGTCCGTACTACCAGCCATTTCGAGAGTTAATATTGAAAGAGACGGCTATTCAACACATCCATATTTTTGACTCTCGTACAAAAGCTTTTGCAGACGATGAAGTATTACAAGAAAATATTATCATTCACTTAGTAAAGGGTGCCAAGCAAGGCGATGTTACCGTAACATCTAGTCCCACGGCTGATTTCACAATTGACGAGGACACTCAAACTATAACAGCAACTGACAAAACAGTTCGAATAGTTCATTTTGGTTCTGTTGTTAAACCTAATGATACACATAAATTCATTCACATAGCAGCAAATGATCGTGACCAGGGTGTCATTGATAGGCTTGCATATTTCAATGCTTCCCTTGAGGATTTGAATTTACAGGTTAGCACTGGCCCAGTAGTTGGCTTTAGGATGAAAAGTGATCTACGAAAAGACCTTGAAAAAGGGTCTGTTCCGTTAATTTATCCTGTACATCTCAACAATGGTGTTCACTGGCCCAAAGACACAAAAAAACCTAACGCTATCGCTGTTTCAGATAAAACAAAAAAGTGGTTGTGGAAGCATGAGGGGAACTTTGTAATTGTAAGGCGCTTTAGTAGCAAAGAAGAAAAACGGCGAATTGTTGCAACAGTCTATGACAGCTCATTTCCCGGCGACTTAATTGGTTTTGACAACAAGCTAAATGTCTTCCACTTCAAGAAAATGGGATTTGAGAAAGACATAGCACTTGGACTTTTTATCTTTTTAAACAGTACATTACTTGACAAATACTACAGATTATTTGGCGGTCATACACAAGTAAATGCAACTGATTTGAAAGTTATTCATTATCCTAACATTGAATCGCTAAAAAGAATGGGTAGTGAAATCACCAATCAAGATTTATCCCAAGAACAGATAAACAGCATACTGGAAAGAGAGATTATCAAAATGTCAGGTAATACAGAGAATCCACTAGATGGACAGACTAAAATTAACCAAGCACTAGAGATACTTATCGCTTTAGGTATGCCAAGAGCACAGCAAAACGAGCGTTCAGCTTTAACATTTTTAGCTCTCGCAAATCTACATCCTGATGGAATTTGGGAGGATATTGAAAGACCCATGATTGGCGTTACTCCTATCATGGAGTGGTGTCGTGATATTTATGGCAAAGAATATGCACCAAATACTCGTGAAACTTTTCGCCGTCAAACATTACACCAATTCTTAGACGGTGGGCTTTGTTTATACAATCCAGACCAACCTGATAGGCCCGTCAATAGCCCAAAAGCCTGTTATCAACTCCCAACAGAACTCTATGATATTTTAAGAGCATACGGAACGAACGGATGGGAGAGAGTGTTAACAGGGTGGCTTGAGGAACGAGAAACTTTAGCAGCGCAATATGCTATGGAAAGAGAGATGGAAATGATTCCGTTGAAACTTGATGATGGGACGGAAATCAAATTGAGCCCTGGAGTACATAGCCAGTTAATACATGACATCGTGGTGGAGTTTGGGCCTCGCTTTGCTCCCGGATCAGAAGTTATCTATCTTGGTGACACTGGAGCCAAAGAAGATTTTTTCAGAAAAGACAGACTGGCAGAACTAGGTGTGGAAGTTGACCGAAAAGGAAAACTGCCAGATGTTGTGCTGTATTGGGCAAAAAGAGGTTGGCTATTACTTATTGAATCTGTTACCAGCCATGGCCCTGTTGATGGAAAACGCCATGGAGAATTAGCGCACCTTTTTGAAAATGCGACACCTGGCTTAGTGTATGTAACCGCTTTTCCAGATAGAAGAGTAATGACAAAATATCTATCAGACATTTCCTGGGAAACAGAAGTTTGGATGGCTGACGCACCTACGCACATGATTCATTTTAATGGGGATAGGTTTCTTGGACCTCATTGAAATAACACGCCCACCAATTACTGACTCCAAGCTCCCAGCTTCGGCAGTGCACTTGGCCAATAACACGCCAGGAGCCCTGCCTCTTTGCGGTCTGTGTGGCGTCCACCGGCACATATTTTTTAGCAGGCACAACAAAAGACTGCGCCCGCTAAAAAAACGGGTCTAATTGCACATTGGGACGGAATCTGTCATAGATTTTTACGCAGGATCGGTTGATATGGGAATACAGCTGCAATACCCTCCAGCAAAATTATCGTTGGAGGAGAAAGAAGACTTTGTGATGACAAAAATAGAAGCGATTAAAAATACAATTTTAGATATCCGTGGTCAGATTAGAAAAGGAGATCGCAGGAACAAAGGGCACCAAAATGGTGCGTATTCCATCTGGCGTGATAAGGCACAGAAGGCAATAGAAGTAAAAAAGGTGATGAGTGATAAATATATGGTGCTGTTGAAGTCTATTCAACGGCAATTAAAAATTGCTAAATCTACTCCCCTGGACGAAGCACGGCTGTTTGTTGCAGCTGCACAAGAAATTCTTGATGCTTCCACCTTCAACCAGATTCGCAACATTGCTCAAGGAAAGAAAAATCTCTAACTTTTACCCATATAGCGGTAATAGGTCGGTTTGCTGATGCCCATTACTGTACAAATTTCCGCAATTGTATGTTGCCGGCTTTCGGACATGCGGCGCATGGTAGACACCTGATCAGGGGACAATTTTTCTTTTCGACCACCAAGCCGGCCACGAGCACGGGCAGCAGCAAGGCCGGCTTTTGTTCGTTCCCTGATCAGGTTTCTTTCAAACTCTGCCAAGGCACCGAAGATCTGGAAGATCAACTTGCCGCCCGATGTTGTCGTGTCGAATCCTTCCTGTAAAGAAATAAATCCCGTTCCCTGTGTTTCCAGACTTTCCACAACTTCTATCAGATGTTTCAGGCTCCGGCCCAAGCGATCCAGCCGCCACACAACCAGACAATCACCCTTGCGGACATATCCCAGGGCTTCTTTCAGCTCCGGCCTGTCTGTTTTGGCTCCGCTTATTTTATCGGTATATATTTTTTCGCAACCTGCTTCTTTCAATGCATCCAGTTGTAATTCCGGATTCTGTTCCAGGGTGGAAACTCGGGCGTAACCAATTTTCATCAATTCATTCTCATTGCCAGCCGGACGGCCTGCTCTGTTGTTGTCCAGCATCCTGATTGGACTTTTTTTATTTCATTTCATACCTGCCGGAATTGCACATTTAGGGCAGAGCAAGTAAAAAAGGGGCAGCTCAGGCCGTTGAGTCAAGTGTCGGAGAGGGGTGTCAACATTCCTTAGAGTAACTTTTCGTTCCATTGGGCTTCAGCCCCCACGAGTCACCTGGTCAACCCGCCTTCGAGTAAATTTCGATCCAGAAGAGTAAAGAATCCCATCAAAAAAGAAAGATAACTTACTTTGATTTGTTTACTAAGTTTCTTTACCGAAAACAAGCAAAAAATAGCCGGAAATGATGTCCGGCCAGAAAGTAAAGCAAACGTTCGTTTGCTTTACCCGTATAGCTGGTCTCGACGCTTGATATGATATCCCTTCCACAGTCGGTAGAGCTCTGAAAAAAAAATTCTCTCCGTCAAAAATCAGAGTGTGAGGTTCGGTTCGGTGTTCAGTTCTTCTCAGGATCACGGCCAACACCCCCATTTACTGGAAACACCTCAGCGGTGTAGGGCAAGAGTGACCTTCTCCAAAAAGGTCACTGCCCGGAAGCGCCCTCATGATTCCCCACTTTTCTCTTCTAAAATTAAGGACTACTTGAGGCAATACGACTTGAATCCAGACCAGTCTTCTATCCGTGGTATTCGTTAAACGAAACCGCAAGTAAATAATTCGAGGTATTCAAATCAGAAGCAGCACTCGCCCCTTCGTGGTTAAGAAAAACGCTGTTTACGCTCGTAATCTGTCAGTTTGTCAAGAAGCCAGAAACCAAAATACTCCGTCTCATAAACTGCTATTGTTTTAAATGGGTATCCTGTTTGCTCAACCAGCTACCATATGTTCTGGCAAGAGATATCTTTACCTGCCAAAATATTGTTTTGGAAAAGAGTTACGGAATTGATCAATTTGTCGCGATTTTCTTTCTTATTGAATGGATCAATCTCCAGCAAAGAAGAATGAGCAATATGGTACCATAGAGCTTTGGTTTAGAGGTATCAAGTTTAACCAGCCATAAATAGTGTAAGGTTGCCGCAATCGCAGCTGGATATACCAGTTTGTGGAATGTACGCCATCTTTTTTGCCCCATCCATCTAATACAGGTAAAGAGGTCTGGTGAAACGGAGGCAGGCTCTGCTGAGGAGCAACCTGCCAAGGGATAGCCAGATGGGAACGACGGAATAGAATTATTCGTCGGGGGGAGTCTTCGGACTCCCTTTCCTTTTTCT
>CAMZLC010000110.1 GCA_947311605.1 uncultured Sulfurovum sp. | reverse complement strand
TTTTGGAGGGATCGGAAAGCCCGAGGCACTCAAAGAAAATTTGTCAGGCTTTCATTCTCGGAGAATCGATGATAGGCATCGTCTGGTGTATGCCATCGAAAATACACAGATTGTGATCATATCGTGCCGCGAGCACTATTGATCATCTCTTGTCAGATCCTGATCAAAACCGTACTCTGATTTTTTTTCTCACGAATGTAGAAAGAAAATGATCGTAATCTTTTCATTTTAAATGCGCCGTAGTTCTGTAGACATATAGCTATGCTATACGTGTATGCCTGTATTATCTGATATTTTGCTATACTTTTGTTAAAATATCATGATAAACTATAAGGACATATATGCAACTCAGTGATTATGAAAAATTTCCCACGACTTTACCCGTGATTGCAGAGGATGAGTTTTTCTTTTATCCTTTTATGATCAGTCCGATTTTTCTTGCTTCGCAGCAGGATATTGATGCCGTCACTGAAGCGATGGAGAACAACTCTCTGCTTTTTATCGCCTCGACGCAATCAGGCAAAGAGGGAGAGAGAGACTTTGAATCCCTTTATGCTTTGGGTGTGGTGGGAAATATCATGCGCAAAGTACAGATGCCAGACGGTCGGATCAAGATACTCTTTCAGGGCTTGGCCCGCGCGCAGATCGTAGAACCCGTCAGCGAGAAGCCGCTCAAGGCGATCATCTCGATCGTAGAGAATGATGCCTATGATGGTACACGTATTACTGCGCTGCTTGATATGCTCAGAGCAAAGATCAAGCAGCTTTCTCAAATGAATAGCACAATTCCTACGGATCTGGTCAAGACGATCGAAGAGAACAGCGAGCCGTATCGCATCGCAGACCTCGTCTCCTCTATGCTGACGATCCAAAAAGAGGATGCCTACAAGCTCTATGCAGACGGCAATATAGAGAGCAGGCTCCTAGGATTGATCGATATCGCCATAGCTGAGATTGAACTGCTGAAGGTACAAAAAGAGATACAGCGAAAAGTACATACCAAGATCGAGCAGACAAACAAAGAGTACTTTCTCAAGGAACAGCTCAAAGAGATACAGCAGGAATTGGGTACGGATACCCAGAGAGAAGAGGAGATCGCTGAGTTTAGAGAAAAGCTGGAGGCGATCAAGCCTTATCTGGAAGAAGATGCCTACAAAGAGATATCTAAGCAACTGGAGAGACTGACCCGTATGCATCCAGACAGCGGGGACGCCAATGTGGTGCAGAGCTATCTGGAGTGGGTCTTCGAGGTACCGTTTGGCGCATTCAGCAAAGAGAGCCTCAATGTCAAAAAAGTAGCAAATGAACTGGACAAGGATCATTACTCTCTGGAGAAGCCAAAGGAGAGGATCATTGAATATTTCTCTGTCAAAGAATTGGCAGAGCTTCGCGGTAAAAAGAATGAGGATGAAAGAGGGGTGATCCTCTGCTTTGCCGGCCCTCCGGGCGTGGGGAAAACCTCGCTTGCCAACTCGATAGCAACAGCATTGGGAAGACCGTTGGTGAGGATCGCTCTGGGCGGCCTGGAGGATGTGAATGAGCTGAGAGGGCATCGCCGTACCTATGTAGGCGCTATGCCAGGCCGTATCGTGCAGGGTCTGGTGGAGGCCAAAAAGATGGATCCTGTCATTGTGCTCGATGAGATAGACAAAGTAGGGCGAAGTCACCGAGGAGATCCTACGGCGGCACTCTTGGAGATACTGGATCCGGAGCAGAATGCGCACTACCGTGATTATTATCTGAATTTCCATATAGACCTGAGCAAGTCGATCTTTATTGCCACGGCCAATGATGTGGGTCGTATCCCCTCTGCATTGCGGGACAGAATGGAGTTTATCTTCCTTAGCAGCTATACACCCAATGAGAAATTTGAGATCGCACGCAGATACCTGATACCGCAGGAGCTCAAGAAGCATGCGCTCAGAAAAAATGAGTTCAGCATGAGTGACAAGGCATTAAGAAGACTAATCGAGGAGTATACCAGAGAGCCAGGTGTGAGAAACTTGCGAAGGAGGATCGCCTCTCTAATGCGCAAGATCGCAAGAAAAATTCTAGATGACTCCACGATAGAGCGTATTCAGATCACTGCTAAAAATCTTAAAAACTACACAGACAAAAAGGTCTTTGAGATTTCTCCCGTAGAGAAGGAGCCACAGGTCGGTATTGTCAATGGACTGGCTTGGACAGCAGTAGGCGGGGATGTCTTGACTCTGGAAGCAACCAAGATCAAGGGTAAAGGGACACTACAACTCACAGGAAGCCTTGGGGATGTCATGAAAGAATCTGCGCGTATTGCGAGCAGTGTGGTCAAGATCCTGATCGATACCCATGTGATCGATATCCCCGAAGATATCATTCCTAGGAGCGCAAAAGAGAAAGAAGAATCTATTGTGGTGGATGCCAGTGAGGTGTACAAGCGCTATGATCTGCATTTGCATGTGCCAGAAGGTGCCACGCCCAAGGACGGCCCTAGTGCCGGCATTGCTATGGCAACGGTGATTGCTTCTATACTGAGCAGCAGAAAAGTGGATAATAAAATGGCGATGACAGGTGAGCTGACATTGACCGGGAAAGTATTGCCCATAGGAGGGCTCAAAGAGAAGCTGATCGCTGCGTACAAAGCAGGGGTCAAGCGGGTCTTGATCCCTCAGAAAAATCTAGAACGTGATATGGAGGAGATACCAAATGAAGTCAAAAAACATTTGGAAATCGTAGGAGTTACGCGTGTAGAAGAAGTCATCAGGCGTGCGCTACTTTAGTAGTAGCGCGTCAGGTAATCCACTCTTTGATCGCAGGGATGAGTTCTCCCTCCTTGATAGGCTTCAGCAAGAAGGCATCAGCGCCGTAATTAAACACTGCAGTTCTTTGTGTGTCATCGGTGGAGAGTACAATAACGGGGATGGAATTATTCTCTGTGTCTGCTCTAAAGATTTTCAGGAACTCCTTGCCATCTAGTATAGGCATCATAATATCCAGTAAAATCATATTGATACTGTTCTCTTCCCTTAGGATACTCAGTGCCTCTGATCCGTTTTCTGCCTCTACCATACTGCCTATGATATCCGTATGCTTTTTGAGCAGGGTGCTTATCAGTTTCCTATTAATAAAATCGTCATCTACGATCAAAACATTAAAACTCATCTGTTCTCCTCTATTTTTTTAATAATGGTCTCTATTCCCTTGTTGCGCAGCAAAGAGTCAACTTTATAGTAATGAATCCCTTTTTTTAGTATGCTGTCACTGAGGTCAGTAGTGAATACAAATGTAGTATCCCACGCCTCAAGGATATCTTTTTCCGTTGGATCTAGAAAAGCTTCATCAGTGAAGACGGCCAGATAATTCTCTTTGCCAATCTGCTGCATAAATGTATCTTTGTCTGGTACAATATCGTACTCGTATCCTAGGACATCAATCATTTTGGAGAGTATTTTGCTGCTCAAAGTTGACTGTTTTGCAATCAGTATTTTTTTGTGTTTCACGGAGGTGTTTTCTGTGGAAACACTCTCTGTTTTTGCCTTTTCTTTATTTTGAGAGGATGTGTCGGAAGTAGCTTTCTTGTTGCTTGTTTCAGTGAGCTCTATGGTGTGCCTTTCGGGGATAAACTTATTCAGAATATAGAGTAGTTCTGTCATTTTAATGGGTTTTGATATATACTCATCTAGTCCTTCTGCCAAAAATCTCTCCCTGTCCCCCTGTAGCGCATTGGCAGTAAGTGTGACGATAGGCACATGTTTCTGTTTTTCGTCCTTCTCGTATTCCAGAATCTTGTGTGTTGCCTCTATGCCGTCCATAATTGGCATTTGTATATCCATAAAAACAAGATCAAAATTACCATTTTTGCGTTTTTCATAGCCCTCTAAACCGTTATTTGCCACCTCTACATTGAGACCAGCACCCTCCAAGATACTTACTGCCAATTTCTGATTGATCAAATTGTCTTCTACCACAAGGATATTTCCATTAAATGTACTTTTTGTCGACATTACCTTTTTATGTGCCTGAAGATCTTTCTCTATTTGGTCGGTTTGTGTTTTGATCATATATTCTAGTTTACTCGGAACCAGCGGTTTATACAGTATATTTTCTCTTTGCAGAGAAAGCTTGGTTGCTACATTCCTGGAGGTGATACTTGCCATAACTATGAGTTTGCTTTTGTCAATAGATTCTAGGGCATGCAGTATAGTATCATCTATGTCGTCCGCATCAAGAAGAATCATGTAGTGATCGTTATTGTCAAGAGATATCAAATTATTGAGGTCACTTATGGCGTGGAACGAAGAAGATGTGGCGCCATAATATTCAAGATATTTTCTCAAATAGATATCTTGCGAGGCACGCTTGTTGAGCGCATAAGTGTATAGGGTGAAATTTGTAAATTTATTCTGAAGGCTAGGAGTAGGGGAGGGGATCTCCTCTAGTGGAATACTGAAGGAAAAGATACTTCCTCGACCCTTTTCGCTTGTTACTTTGAGTTCCCCGCCCATGAGCTCAACATATTGTTTGCTGATTGTAAGTCCAAGTCCTGTGCCACCATATTTTCGGGTAGTATCCAGATCAGCTTGTGAAAAGGCCTGGAATATTTTTGAAAGCTGTTGCTTTGTCATACCGATACCAGTGTCCTCCACTGTAAAATGAATGATACTCTTGCCGCGAATTTTGGATTCTTTTTCAATATGGAGTGTGACATCACCTCCGTAATTGGTAAACTTGATCGCATTGTTAAGCAGGTTGGTCAATACCTCTGTGAGTTTGACAGAATCACCTTTGAGTTGTTGGCCGATAGTAGGGTCACAATAGTAGCTAAGATTGATATTCTTCTCTGCAGCAGTGGTGGAAAAAGTCTCGATTGTGCCCTCAAGCTGTTGGTCTGTGCTGAATATATTACTTTCTATCTCAATATTTTTACTCTCAATTTTGGAGAGGTCTAAAATATTGTTAATAATGCTGAGAAGGTTTTCAGAGCTTTTTTCAATAATGGAGACAAATTCCTTCTGTTCATCGTTAACATTAGTATTTTTGAGCAGTTCTGTAAAGCCGATAATACCATTCATGGGGGTTCTAATCTCATGTGACATATTGGCAAGAAAAAGCGATTTGGCTTCATTAGCCTCCATGACAGAAGCCTTGTCGGTCTTTGCCGTTTGAATCAATGCTTCCAGAATGATATAAGCATCATGCATGCCCTTGTCAGTGCCTAGATCGATGGTATCTTTTAGTTTCAAGATCTCAGCAGGGAGGTCGCCTTCTTCAGTATCTCTGATAGCCCTTGTGATAATCTTTTCAAGCCCACCCGCATTACTCTCAACTATGCGAGAGGAGCGACGGCTGTACGAAAGAAATATGATACTTAGGATCCACAGTATCGCGGCCAAAGGAAACAGAATAAATCCATAACCTGACAATAGCGTCCGCCATGATGTTATGTGCGCATAATCTACGTAGGTTTCAAAGAGGAAATAACTTGACAAAAAAAACGAGAGAAGTGCGGGCATCAGTGAGCCAAGCCTTACAGTGTTTTTAATTTTCATGCTGCACCCCTTTTCATGCCTGATCCATTTGGGTGGAAAGTGCCTTCAGTTGTCCGCTGAACATGGTAATTAGTTCGGGTACCCGTGCGAAGTCTTCGTTAAATTGCAGCTCATAGAGTGTCTCTGCCATGGGGATGATACGCAGATTACTGGAGGCACCTTTGAGCATATGGGCAGTGGTATGTATCGTGTCCAAATCTTTTTCTTCATAGGCCTTATGGAGTATAGGTAGGTTCTCTTTTGCCTGACTGATGAAGTCGACCACAAATTCGCTGACTAGTGATGCAGGGAGTGTAAGCTCATCTGCGGCCTCATTGATACTGAAGTCGAAGGGGATAGCCTGTATTTGATCCAAAGAGATTTTCTCTTCAAAATCATTGCTTGTGCCTAGAGATCTCCTATCATCAGTAAGATCCAATGTGGGTGCTTCATACGCTTTTGTATGGGTGATTTTTGTGACCATTTCTAAATATTCGCCGACAATAGAAGACTTCTCATCGGAAGTCGCATTGGACAGTATGTTGAGTTTTTCAGTCATCTGTGGAAGGTGGAGTAGCAGCGAAGCTTCTGTGAGAATAGATAAAGCTTCTCGACTCTCTCTGAGGTCATTGCTCCTAAGGTTTGGCTCAAGCCGTAAAGATTCTTTTCTGAAGTCATCTAAAAAGTGTAGGTATTCCTCTTCTGAGACACCAATGAGTTTGGCAATTTCTTGAAAGTTTGTATGGTTTTTCTCTGTGACTGGCTCTGTTGCTTCGCTGAAGATGCCTGTGCGATCCTTCGCCTCCTCAGTAACGGATCCTTCGACCTCTGCTGTATCAGGCTCATAAGAAGTAACAGCGGCTTCGTCGCTAATCATGAGGTCAAGGTCTTGCGCCTCTTCCAGTAGTGCAGGTTTCTCGACCGCCTCTGCGATTTCATTGTCGGTTTCGATGAGTCCAATGATCTCATCAGGAACCATATCGCTCTCTTCTTCTGGGCTGAGTATCTCTTCGCTTTCTACGGAAAGTTTTAGATCAGGGATGTCTGGAGACAGCATCTCAAGAAAGTCCTCTTCTGGAGGGGGATTTTCTTCCGCATCTGCAAGGTCAAACACCTCTTCATCTCTGCTCTCAGCTTCAAAACTCACCTTCTCTTCATCTGTGTCAAGATGCTCTTCTTCTATGGGCTCTTCCAGGGGGTGTTCTTGTGGAAGACCAAGACCCAAAAGCGCATCATCCTGAGAATCCTCTATTGCCAGGTCGTCCTCTTCGTTAATCTCATAAAGATAGGCATCGCCTAAAAATGTTGACAACTCAGTTTTGGAAAAGGCATTATCCTTCTGAAGATAAGAGATAGATTGCTCTAATTCATCGAGTACGACTTCACCCTTTTTGATAAGCAGGGCAGCCTCATAAATATTATCGGCACCAATCCCTTCTAAAAAATCAGCATCTGCGGCAATGATGCTATTCTCATGATTGACAATAAAAAACATACTACAACCTCCTTCTGTATCGTGACATATTTCACAACAAATATGCATAGTTTACGCAAAAACCCCTTAAAGTACTGCCATAATAAGGGTAAATAAAAACAGAAAGAGGATTTCTTTTGAATTCTCGCATTTTTTAATATTAAGTAGAATTTTTCAGCTTATTTTGACAAAATTCTGGCAACGCTTTGGCTAGTGGCTGCGGTGATCTCTTCGTTGCTGGCTGCAGCAATCTTGTCAAATGTACCAAAGTAATGGATCAGTTTTTTAATGGTTGCTCTGCCAATACCTTTTTTCTGTAGCAGCGACAACTGTGTATCTTCCCTGCGTTTTTTCTGTTGATGGTAGGTGATAGCGAAGCGATGGGACTCATCTCTGAGTCTCTGAAACCACTGTAGCCTTTTGTCGGATGGCTTGAGGGAAAATATCCCCTGGGCAGTATAGAGCAGATCTTTGGCAGCACCTTTTGCACGATGCGCTTTGCTGTCCAGTTTTTCCTTGGCGATGGCAACGACCGGGAGGTTGACGCCTACACTCTCTAGCAATGTCAGGGCAAGTGTCAAGTTGACCTGTCCTCCATCGAGTACCCAGAGATCCGGAGGAGGCGAAGTGTCAAAGTGTGTGATTCGTCTTTGCAACATCTCGGTCATCTGACCTACTTCGTCTTTGGCGGTGAGTGCGTATCTGCGATAGGAGGACTTCTCCCAAGGGAGGAGTTAAAAAATTATGACTTCCCTGATGCTAATTTAGCGGTAATAAACCAGCATTTGTTGAAAAAGTGAACTAGTATTTAGATGGATCAATAATAAATAGAATCTTTATATAAAAATATATAATGTGCATTCCTTAGGAGGAAGAATGAATAAATCGCTACTAAAGTTTGTCGTGTTGTTTTCATTATT
>CAMZLC010000109.1 GCA_947311605.1 uncultured Sulfurovum sp. | reverse complement strand
CGGAAGAAGTGACTATGCCAATCAGGTGAATAATGTGCTTGGATTTCCTTCTATTTTCAGAGGTGCACTGGATGTGCGTGCCAGAAAAATTACCGAAAATATGAAGAAGGCGGCAGCCAAAGCACTGGCCGCATTGGCCAAGGAGCCGGTACCGTATTATGTCAAGGCAGCCTACCATATGGATGAGATAGAGTATGGACAGCATCATATCATCCCCCTGCCATTCAACAAAGAGGTATTGATCTGGGTGGCTTCTGCCGTAGCCAGACAGGCGGTAGAGGATGGTGTTGCCAGGGTAGAGGAGTTTGACTATGATGCATACAAATGTCACCTGAGGGATTTGGTCTATCATACGAAAAAGTGTTAGTCCCCCTTCACATCATTGAGGATTATGTGAGGTATGGAAATAGCTTCTCCATACCAAGCATCACTACAGCACTCAACAATCCTCCGGCGATGCCGGCAAGGATATCGTCTCCCATCACACCCAATCCTCCAGGCACACTCCTGTCTATCTTTCCAATGGTCGAAGGTTTCCATATATCGAAGAGCCTAAATGCGAAAAAACTCAAGGCGATAGCGATCAGTTTCGCATAGGGGTAGCTGACTTCGGTCGTGGCAGAGAGGGCAATCATCAAGGAGAGCCATATGCCGACAGCTTCATCGATCACGATCTGCTGATGGTCATGGATGCCGGTATGTTTTTCATACTTGTTGATCTCGAAGATCGCTATCACAGTGACTGCAAATGTTACGAGAAACAGTGTCTGCATTCCCAGATAGTAGAGGATAGCTAGACCTACAGGCAGTGCTGCCAGTGTACCCATGGTGCCTGGTGCTTTGGGGCTGAGTCCGGCACCGAAAAAAGTGAGAAAGAGTTTTTGTACGGTCATTGTTGTTTCCTAAGTAAGTGAACTGGTGCTGTGTAGTTTGATAAGGTTGCCGTAGAACTGCTCTTCGCTCTGCTGCTCTATGAGTCCGGTACCAGGCATAAGTGAATAGTAGAGCTCCTGGAGATTGTCAAACCGGTTGGGAAAGAGTGCTGCCAGGATGCTGGCGGAGGTCTCTTTGCGTACGAGCAATGCGGGGGGCACCAATCCGCTCTGCATGAGTTTCAGGATAGAGTCTGAGTGATAGTGTACATGATGGTGCTGTCCGTGGGGACAGGTTTTGGTGTTGACCAGTGTCTTGCAGATATCACAATAGACATACTCGTCAAATATCTTGATATCGATGTTGATATTTTTGCACTCATCAAAAACGGAGTTGAGTACATTTTTATTGTAATACAGCCCCAGCCCTCCATGGTTCTCGCCAATCACCAGCTGGTCGCAACCATAATTGGCCGCCAGCAATGCATCAAGGATAAGTTCATTGTACCCGGCAAAGATATAGGTGTTTTCAAAAGGAATGATCAGTACTTTGTTTCGCGTGATAAAGGTATCGATAAAGGTCTTGAGCGCAGTGTATCTGATCTCGTACTGCAGGCCCTCTTCGATAAAGGGTTTTCGCAAAAAGATCACCAGCAGGTCATTCTCGTCCAGCACCCTTCGGATCATCCGTTCATGGACACGATTTAAAGGGTTGGCAGAGAGTACCATAGACGAGACCCTTCTTGCTCCAGTTTTTTGTATCATATTATTGATACGATTTCGGTTGCCAGCCATGATTGGGTAGACAACATCATACTTGCCGGAGACGGCGATATCCCCCATGCGCATCAGTGTATTCTTGACTCCGGGATGTGAGGTGTCTGTGGTGCCATATATCTGACGCAGTCTCTCCTCGGGATCGATCTCGAATGTTTCATCTACAAGGAGTTCACCCACCTGCTTCCCATCGCAGATCAGTGCTACTGTATCCCCTCTCTTGGCGACACGCAAGACCTCTCTGTTCTTCTCTCCGTTGGGGGCAAGTATGAAAGAAAAAGGAAAAGGCACCCCTTTGTAGTTTTTTGTCTTGTCTACGGATTCGGCTTCCGTTTTGCCCATCAGTCCTTCGACTGGATGGAGCAACCCCTCCTGCACAAGCGCCAAGGTTGAAAGCGCCTCTGTGTCGATATGAAGCGTTTTATTTCTTTTTGAAGAGGTCATACTTTTTCCTTTTTTCCCAGAGACTTTTGCGAGAGATACCTAGCTTTTTGGAGAGTTCTGTGTCAGGGAACTTGTATTGAAAATTTTTGACGATATACTGCACATACTCATCGATGGTCAGTACATCATTTTGATCATAGAGTTTGCTTCCGGAGTTGACAGTGATCGTCTCAAAAGGAGATTCGATGCTGTCTGAAGTACAGGTGAGCAGGAAGCGTTTGCCCTCAAGCTTTTCAAACAATGCTTCCCTCTCATTTTTCTTGAGCTTTTCGAGGTGTATGATGTAGCCTATGTTGTTTCGTCCCAGTAGGGCAATCTTCTCTTGCCAATGCTCTTCATCAAGGGAGATAAAGAGCAGAGCACACTCTTTTTCCCTGCTGATATCCAGAGCCAATTTGTCCACCGCCCGCAAGTAGTTCGTTCTTACCATGACGGAGAAGGGAAGCTTGTCTGGCTGACACTGATGATCGAATTCACAGAGGAGATCATCCAAATACGCTTCATAGAATCTGTTTTGCTCTTTGAGGCGCTGAAAGGCATTATAATGATCGATTTTTCTTAGTAATTCTTCGATCATAAAGGGCTTGACGATATAGTCTTTTGCCCCTTCTTTGAGTGGCTCTCCTACGGTGTCATTGTTGATGTAGTTGACCATGAGGAGGATAATTTTCTCTTTATTCTTGGCAATAAGGGGCAAAAAGTTCTGACCAGGCAGACTGGTGGATAACAGATAGATGTCACCCCGGCTCTTCATGGCATCTTTTGCCGAGCCAAAGATCTCTACTTCAAAGTCATATTCTCCCAATTTGCTGGCAATGCTTTGTGCCAAATAGAGTTCGTTTTCTACAATAATGACTTTCATGGTACCTCTTTCCAATTAAAATATTTGAGTGAAGCAACAGCCTGTACCGTCACCCCCTCTTCTCTCCCGACAAATCCCATTTTTTCTGCGGTAGTCGCTTTGATATTGGTGCGGATAGGCGCAATCCCCAGAAGTGTGGAGATATGTTCTCTCATAACCTGCTTGTAGGGGAGCAGTTTGGGGGTTTGTGCCAGGATGGTCAAGTCGACATTACTGATCTCAAATCCGAATGCCCGTATCCGTTTTACTACCTCTCGAAGCAGCACAGAAGAGTCAGCCCCTGCATATACGGCATCCGTATCCGGGAAAAGTTCGCCGATGTCTCCCATCCCTGATGCCCCCATGAGTGCATCGATCAATGCATGAATCGCTACATCCCCGTCACTGTGTGCCCTGAAACCAAAGGGGCTGTCTATAGTGATGCCGCAGAGTTTCATCTCTTTGCCTTCTTGAAAGGGATGGATATCGATACCAAAACCTACAAAAGTATCAGATGCAGGCGGCAGAAGACAGGGGAGTTTCTCGAGGTCGCTTTGGGTGGTAAGTTTGTGTGCCTTGATGGAGCCTTCGACAAAAAGTACTGTTTCGCCAAGTGCGCGTATCGCCGAGCTCTCATCGGTGAAACCTACTGTGTTGTTTAAGGCTTCTCTGAGGACGTCCGTATGGCTGAGCTGGGGGGTTTGAATGATATGCACCTTTTCTCTGTCTATAGGCTCCTGTCCCAGATAGAGTGTATCGACCGCTTTGAGTACGGGTACGATACAGGCTCCCTCTTCTTTTTTGCTGATAACCCTTTCCACCATCTCTGTATCTATACAGCAGCGTGCAATATCATTGACCAAAACAAAGGGTGTTTTCACTTGCGCCAAAGCATTGCGCAAAGAGGCACTTCGATTGTTACCCCCAGTTACACAAAGATAGTTTGAAAACTGTTTCATATAGGCTATTTCATCCGGAGAACCCACGACGATGATCTTTTTAAAGTTGAAACTATTCTGAAAATTATCTGCTACTGCCAGCCACAAGGGCTTGTTATCCTGATAGAGCCACTGTTTTTTGACAGGTAAGCCAAATCTAGAAGAGCTGCCCGCAGCCAAGAGTATGAGTGTGATATCCTGCACATAAATCCTTTTATAGAAGAAGCGGTATAGTGTAACAATCTGTAACGAAAGTATACACTTACTAAGCTTGTCGGGTTCTTTAGTGTTTGAGGATATTGGGCTTTAGGAGTAGATTTATCCTGTTTTAAAGGTTTGGATGGTATAACTCGTTTACGATATTTACTTTTAAGGATCACTATGACCAACGAAAATGTGCTAGAAGCATTAAAAAATGTAACCTATCCGGGGTTTACCAAAGATATTGTCACTTTCGGATTTGTAAAGAGTGTAGAGATAGAGGGGAGCAAGGTGGCTGTCGTCATCGATATCACCTCTTCTGCAGATGAGGTCAAACAGCAGCTCACTGCTGACGCCACCACTGAGTTGAAAAAACTGGGTTTTGCCGATATTGAGGTGCATATCACTGCGCCTCAGGCACCAAGAGAGCAGAGCAACACCATGAGTGGTAAAAATATTGCCCCTCAGATCAAAAACTTTGTGATGGTCAGTTCTGGCAAGGGAGGCGTCGGCAAATCGACAGCTTCTGTCAATCTCGCCATCGCTCTGGCGATGCAGGGCAAAAAAGTGGGGCTATTGGATGCAGATATCTATGGGCCGAACATTCCCCGAATGATGGGTCTGGATGAGCAAAAACCCGAGATCATAGGCAACAAAGTGCAGCCAATGAAAGCCTATGGCGTAGAGGTGATGAGTATGGGGTCTCTGATGGAAGCGGGGCAGTCCCTGATCTGGAGAGGCTCGATGGTGATGAAGGCGATCGAACAGCTCTTGCGTGATATCCTCTGGTCCGACCTGGATGTACTCGTGATCGATATGCCTCCAGGAACAGGAGATGCACAGTTGACACTGGCGCAGTCTATCCCGGTCACAGCAGGCATTACCGTGACCACCCCTCAAGAAGTCTCACTGGATGACAGCAGACGCTCGCTGGATATGTTTCAGAAGCTGCATATCCCTACAGCTGGTGTGATTGAAAACATGAGTGGCTTTATCTGTCCTTCCTGTGATGCGGAGTCCGATATCTTTGGCATGGGTACTTCCCAAGCAGTGGCAGATGAGTTTGATACGGTCTTGCTTACCCGTATTCCTATTGAGCCTGCGGTCAGGGTAGGTGGAGATACAGGACAACCAGTGACCTACCATAAACCTGACAGTGAAACAGCCAAGCGTTTCCAGGAAGCGGCATCACAACTCTGGACATTTGTTGAAAAGGTGAATGCGGAGGGAGGTGCAGATAATGCGGCGGTGCAACCGACCACCCCTCCGGGAGTCAGTGCCTGCTCTATGTAATTTTGCTATTTATGAAACATTTTATACAAAATTAGACTTCTGCTAACCATAAATCTGCTACAATACCCTTCCACTTTAACTGTCGGGGTGTGGCGCAGTCTGGCTAGCGTGCTACCTTGGGGTGGTAGAGGTCGCAGGTTCAAGTCCTGTCACTCCGACCATTCTCTTCATTATCTCTTTTCTGTTTACTTTACGCTACAATTTCCTACATATTTCAACAAGGCGCAACAATGACTAAAACTGAACAACTCAAGAATCTACTCGAAAATGAGATCATTCAGGATCTGGAGGCAGCGATCGATGAGACCTTTCAAATGGTAGAAAAAGAGAAGACCATCTCTCTGGCAGACCGTGAAGAGCTAGAGTCCATGCAGGAGATGCACCAGGAGTGCAGAGATATTCTTATAGAGATCGAAGCCAATGAGATGGACGAGGCGGAGGCAGGCGAGCTGTTGGCGGAACTGGTGGAGTTGAAAACGGAGTAGTATTTGATGGTGGATTGGGAGTTTAAGTTGTAGCATGCGTTACCACGTACAACGTGGTAAGAGTTAAAAAAGAGATTCTATATGAGGAATGAGCATAGATTCATTAACCAATGTTATTTCATACATACTTGTTAGCCCTTTAGCTTGATCTTCTTCTAGTCCAAATACACAAAGGAGAAAGTTTTCCTTCTTGATATTAAGTTTTTTTTGTAATGAAAAGTATTTATTTAAATCTTGTCTAAATTCGCCAGTTTTACATTCAATACATACTGGATCACCTTGATTATTAATGAAGAAAATATCAAGCTCATTCTTATTTTTATCTTCAAAAGTAATATCGACTTCTCTGACAATAGGAAGTGTAATGTTTTTTTCTTTGAAAAAAGACATGATTTGTATAAGTACAAACCATTCCATCCATAAACCATTAAAAAAGTTTTTTATTTTGGGGATACTTTGAAGTGTTAAGTAAATAATATTATCTTTTTTCTGAAAATTGTATCTTGCAATAAATGAATATTGATGTAATTTTTTACAAAATTCTAAAATTTGTTTTATTTCTTTATTTGAATTTTTTGACAAAGTAATTTTGACAGTATCATATTTTTTATTTTGGATATATCTTATTTGATTAACGATTGAACCTATAGTATTAAAATTATTGATAGTGTAAAATAAAGTTCGCAATTTTCATTTATGATACTCTTTCAAAGAAAGAAAATGGAGAGTAAAATGAAAATAAGCGAACGAGAGTTGTTTCAACATGTGATGATGGGTTTTATG
>CAMZLC010000108.1 GCA_947311605.1 uncultured Sulfurovum sp. | reverse complement strand
CGGTACTGGTCTCGATCCCTTTGGCGGCGACCAGTATCTTCTGCCCGTGATCGACAAAATGCTCTCTCATCATGGCGATCCCCGCACAGTTTGTGCGTGCCTGGATGAGAGAGCATTTTGTCGATCACGGGCAGAAGATACTGGTCGCCGCCAAAGGGATCGAGACCAGTACCGGTGCCTTTCTCAATGAGGTGTATGGTGATTTTGTATCGGCAGAACGCTTGGCGTTTATCTCTGGCCCCTCTTTTGCTTCCGAGGTACAGCAGTCACTGCCTACAGCGCTCAAGATCAGCTCCCTCAATCTCTCTCTGGCAGAGACCTATGCCGAGGCACTTCCTGATTATATTAAAGGCTATGTAGGGGATGATGTGGTGGGTGCCGAGGTGAGCGGCGCCTACAAAAATGTCATTGCTATTGCCGGCGGTGTGTGCGAAGGACTGGGGCTGGGCAACAATGCCAAGGCCGCACTGATCTCCAGAGGTCTGGTGGAGATGACCCGTTTTGGCGAGGCATTTGGTGCGAGGACAGAAACCTTTCTCTCGCTTGGGGGTGCAGGGGATCTTTTTCTAACCGCCAGCTCCACCATGTCTAGAAACTTTAGGGTAGGTCTGGGGCTGGCGGCAGGAAAATCCATGGATGCTATCTTGCAGGAGCTGGGCGAAGTAGCCGAAGGGGTACCTACCACCAAGGCACTGCATGAGATCGCTATCAAACGGGATATCTACCTGCCCATTGCTCACGAGGTATATCAGATGATCTACGAGGGCAAAAATCCCAGAGAAAGTGTTGGAGATCTTTTGGGCTAATACGGAGTATATAATAACCAACTCCAAACAGAGAAAAGTGTATAATCTAAAATATTTTTTAAACTTTAATACGAGGAAGAGTGTATGACATATGATAGAAGCATCCAGGCATTTGAGGCAGCAAGCAGGGTGATCCCTGGTGGCGTGGACTCTCCGGTACGGGCGTTTGGCAGTGTAGGCGGCACGCCGCCGTTTATGGAGCGGGGTGAGGGTGCGTATCTCTTTGATGTGGATGGCAACCGCTATGTGGATTATGTGCAGAGTTGGGGACCGTTGATCTTTGGGCATGCGGATAGTGATATCGAAAAGGCGGTGATCGAGACTGCAAAAAAAGGCTTGAGCTTTGGCGCACCGACTGAACTGGAGACAGCGTTGGCAGAGGAGATCGTCTCGATGTTTGAGGGGATCGACAAACTGCGCTTTGTCAGCTCCGGTACCGAGGCGGTGATGTCCGCGATCAGATTGGCGCGCGGTGCTACAGGCAGAGACAATATCATCAAATTCAAAGGCTGCTATCATGGACACAGTGATGCACTGTTGGTGCAGGCCGGCAGCGGGGCAGTGACCTTCGGTGCGCCCAGCAGTCCTGGGGTGCCTGCTGACCTGACCAAGCATACACTGCTGGCGACCTACAATGATATCGAGAGCGTGACTGCTTGTTTCCGTGACAGTGAAGAGATCGCCTGTGTGATCATCGAGCCGGTAGCAGGCAATATGGGCTTGGTACCGGCAGAGGAGGAGTTCCTGACAGCGCTGCGCAAGCTCTGTGATATGCATGGCACACTGCTGATCTTTGACGAGGTGATGAGCGGCTTTAGGGCATCGCTCAAGGGAGCCCAGGGGCTCACAGCGGTCAAACCTGATATGGTGACCTTTGGCAAGGTGATCGGTGGAGGCATGCCTGTGGGTGCCTTTGCTGCCTCTGCGGCCATCATGTCACAGCTTTCGCCGGAAGGCCCTGTCTATCAGGCAGGAACACTGAGTGGAAATCCTGTGGCGATGGCGGCAGGGCTGGCAAGTCTGCGCAAGCTCAAAGCCAATCCCTCACTCTATATCGGTCTGGCCGAGAAAGCAAAAAAACTGATGAGGGGCTTTCAGGCAGCCGCTGATGCGGAGGAGATCCCCCTTGTGACAGAGGTGAGGGGGAGTATGTTTGGTTTCTTCTTCAGCGAAAGAGCAGTGAAAAACTTCGAAGAGGCACAGGGCAATGACGAGAAAGCGTTTGCCCTCTTTCACCGAGAGATGCTGAGTCGTGGTATCTATCTGGCCTGTTCGGCTTATGAGACAGGCTTCATTTCTGCCGCTATGACAGAGGAGATGATCGATGAGACGATCACTGCGGCTTATGCATCTATGCGAGTTGTGGCGGACAGCTAGATGCAAGAGAACGATCCCAAGTTCAAGAAGGTTGTGGTCGCAGCGGATGGCTTGAGTCTGGGCATCTCCATGGTGGTAGCAGTGCTGCTGGGTGTAGGACTTGGCTATCTGATGCGCAAATGGTTTGGCTACGAGTGGCTTTTTTGGCTGGGCGTATTTTGGGGGATAGCTGCCGCGATCCTGAATGTCTACAAAGCCTATGCCAAGCAGAAGGCCTCATTGGATGAATTGGCACGGGATCCTCGATACAGACAGAGAACGTTTGATGACGATGATGATGAGGATGACAGGTATTGATGCTACGGATTTTGAGATGGCTTGCGGGCGTGGATCTGTTGTTGGCGGCTGCTTCTGTGCTACTGGAGAGGTCAGACTGGCTGGTCAATACCCAGATTGCTTTTGTCAGCTCTGCACTGGTGCTGGGTGCCTCTATGTTCAGCTACAGTCAGATGGTCTACCGCAGACTCTCTCGTGGTGACGTCACACCAGATGATGACAGGGATACGCTGGATCTGATCGAAGATCCCCATGATCTCTATGTCGACAACAGATCCACCATAGAGAGCCCTACGCTCAAAGAGGTGATACGGGAGGAGAAGCAGCATATGAAACAGCATCGCCGATCACTCTATCAGATGCTCAAAGACTCTAAAGCCTCATTGTCATTCATGAGACTGGGTGCCTATCTTCTCCTGTTTGTCGGATTTTTCTATCTCAGCAGAAACCAGTTACTGCATATCCCCAGCTATCTGCTAGGGCTTGCTTTGCCGATCGTGATTATCGTAGGGCTTTTGCTCACCCAAAAAGAAGCGCAGCATGAAGCCAGGCTATAAGATCATTATCGCCGGACTGCTGGTTTATGGCGGACTGAAGATCAAGGCAACCATGGATGTAGCACCCTACAAGGAGCGTGCTGTACAGTTTGCCGGACTCCTCAAACAGCAAAAGAGCTTTGAAGCGCAGGCACTTTTGAGTACTCCTTTGCAAAATACGGTCTCTATCGAAGCACTCAATACGCTGATTGATGAACAGAACCTAACGCAAAGCAAAGAGCTTGCCTGGTCAGACTGGCGTGGCGAAGAGGGGAATTATACGCTTTTCGGCGCCTTCGTCTTTGCAAATGAGCGGAGGCTGCCTGTGGAATTTTCGGTTGTTTCTCCCCAAAAAAATGGATTATGGATACAAAATCTCAAGATAGGTAGTGTAAACTTGGGAGGCAGCGAGAAGAACAATACGGGGTTTCTGGAGATACCCTAAAGTAGCGTTTTGACTTTGAGCAGGTCGTCCAGTGTCTCTTTTTTGGCAGAAGGGTTTCTGAGGAGATAGCTGGGATGGTAGGTCGGTATGATCATATAGCCGTCCCCCTGTATCACGGCACCCCGTACCTTGCTGATGGGACTGTTGTCGTTGGTGAGATACCTGTAGGCTGTAGCCCCCAGTGTGACGATGATGCGAGGTTTAATCACTGCGATCTGCCTCTGTAAAAAAGGACGACAGGTCAGGGCTTCGGATTCTGTGGGCACGCGGTTGTTGGGTGGTCTACATTTGATGATATTGGTGATATAGACCTCTGAGCGTGGGATGTGCAGTACATTTTCGATCATCTTCGTCAGCATCTCTCCTGCGCGTCCGACAAAGGGTCTGCCGGTGCTGTCTTCCGTTGCTCCCGGCCCCTCGCCGACAAAAAGAAGATCTGCGTTTAGATCCCCCTCTCCAAACACCACTTGATGCCTATTTTTGCTCAGCTCGCAGAGATGACAGCCTAGTGCCAGTTTTTTGAGATCATCGATATGATAGGGAAGCTCTACACACTCCTCTTCCAGCTCGGATGGAGTAATGTCCGTATAGCGATAGCCAAACTGTTTGAACAGCAGGAGCTGTTTGAGCTGTAATGCATTGTGGAGATTTTTCATAGGTGTATTATAGCGTGTGAATGGCAAATTGGAGATAAGAGAATACGGGAAATGAGATTTGCAAGAGAGGATCGGACCCTCAGCTTGCGATGGTATCCTGAAGTAGCACTAGCCCTCTACGGTGACCTCTACCTGGGTACCTTCCCAGATGCCGTGCTTGGTGCAGTAGCCATGTGCTACGAGCTTGAGCTTCTTGCCTGTGGGGATGATGGTGAAGGTCGTGGTATTGTGTGCTTTGGTGTTGCCCAGTGTGCCAGGGACATAGGTTGCCTGCGCGAGTTTGGTCTCACCGTTGAAGAGTGTAACAGACTCGATATAGTGATCGAAATCATCGGGATGGGTGTATTCGTTACCCATTTTGACGGTAACCTCGAATGGCTCGCCCGCTTTGGCGGTATCCGCACAGTGGATAAAAGGGGAGTGTCTGTCGATCAGGTCTTTTTTGGCTTCTCTCTCTACTTCTGAGATGTCTACATATTTGTTGATTTTTGGCATGAATGCCTCCTTTTGATAAGTAATGGAAGCATTATAGCATAAAAAAGCATTAATAAAAGAGTATTTTTGTCTTAATTACTCTTTGATGAGGGCTTGTGCCCATGTTTTGATGCTTCTTCTCTCCTCTTTGCTAAGGTTGGCATTGGGATGCGCCCAGATATAGGAGGGAAGGGGCATCTTGGCATCGATGGTGTCCACAATACCCTGCAGTCGCTCCTGCTGTTTCTTCTCGTCATACTGATTCCAGATGTCAAAGTTCAGCCATTTTCTGCCGTCTCTGACATGCCCTTTGACCTCAAAAGAGATAGGGGCAATGTTGGCATACCAGGGCCAATGGGTGGTGTTGGAGTGGCAGTTATTACAGGAGCGCCTGAGCAGAGTAGCAATCTCTGGGGGCGCGGAGATCTTGTCTGCTGCTGTTGTCTGCGGTGCTTCGGGTATATCGACCTTGATCAGTTGCAGCAGTAGCAGCGCAGTAGCAGTCCAGCCGACCAGATGAAAAAATATTTTCAATACTACTTCGCTTTGCCAGTGATTGTGCACTGCCCAGTGATGGCGCAGGCAGGACAGAGCCCGATCAGTCCGGTTACAAGCGGAAGTGCTCCGAGATAAAACCAGCTGTTTCCGCTGTAATATCCATAGCCGATGAGGGCAGCGCCCAGTACTATACGAAAAGGTCTACAGAATTTTGCCATTTTTAATGCATTCATGATACTATTCCTTGTAATTGATGTAATAAGCTGAAACTATACTCAAATTCTCTTAATGGAAAATAAAACAACCAAACCATAGATACGGACGCTATAATACTCCCCATGAAACAAAACACAGCAGAAAACATACTAAAATCAGGCAAAAACGTCTTCATCACAGGGTCAGCAGGGACGGGTAAAACCTACCTCCTTAACCAATATACACAGTACTTAAGAGAACGTCGGGTATATCCGACTATTGTGGCACCTACGGGGATAGCGGCTTCACATTTGGGTGGGCAGACGATACACTCTTTCTTTTCATTAGGCATACGTGAGAGTATAGATGAGGGCTATGTAGACTTTTTGTTGGACAAGAAGTACTTGAAGACGCGTTTTTCTAAGCTAAGGCTTCTTATCATCGATGAAATTTCCATGGTCTCTCCTGAGATGTTTTCTGCGATGGATATGATACTGCGTGGGTTTAAGGGTACAGATGTGCCTTTTGGTGGGGTGCAAGTGGTGATATCTGGTGATTTCTTTCAGCTCCCACCTGTGAGTAGGACACCTAAAGACAAACGCTTTGCGTGGCAGTCTGAGGCGTGGAAGGCACTAGAACTGCAAACTTGCTACCTAGAAGAGAAGTTTAGACAAGATGATAGCAGGCTCATAAGTATACTAGATGACATACGCATGGGAGAGATAAGCACTACATCCGAAAAATTATTAGCCAGCAGACACGAAGCCACACTCGCCATAGACACACCTACCAGACTCTACACCCACAACCTAGATGTAGATCGCATCAACCAAGAGGAGTTAGAGAAGCTAGAGGGGGTTGAGAAGCTTTTTGTCTGTGACCATAAAGGCACAGAGAAGAACATAGAGAAAATCTTTAAATCTTCACTGGTTTTGGAGCGTCTGACACTTAAAAAGGGTGCAGTAGTCATCTTCATCAAAAACAATGCAGAAGCAGGCTATGTCAATGGTACCACAGGAAAAGTAGAGAGCTTTAGTCCCATAGACAAGATGCCCATTGTACGCACCACCGATGGCAGGAAGATTAAGCTAGATATGGAGGATTGGTCGCTAGAAAATGACAGTGGTAAAGTCACCGCCACTGTATCGCAAGTACCCCTACGTCTGGCATGGGCTATCACCATACATAAATCTCAGGGGATGACCCTAGACGCTGCAGAGATAGACCTCTCTAAGACCTTCGAGTCTGGGCAGGGGTATGTGGCACTTTCACGTATCAAAAACATAGAAGGCTTACGGCTCATGGGGCTAAACCCTATGGCGTTGCGTGTAGACCCTCTCATACTCCATGTTGATAGCCGTATCAAAGGGGCATCGCTCAAGGCTAGAGAGCTTGTGGAGTCTCTAAGTCCAGAAGCTTTTGCGTCACAATGCGAAGAGCATATCCGCCACATGGGAGGGGTAGTAGAAAAGGCGAAGATAGAAGAAGAGCGAGCCAATATCAAAGCAGGGAAACCCTCACACTCAGCCTATGTCACACCGACACACAAAAAGACCAAAAACCTCATAGCCAAGTCTGATACACTCATAAAACTAGCGACCAACAGAGGACTAGCCAAAGGAACGATAGTTCAACATCTAGCTCTCATAAAAGAAGAAGAACCCGAATTTGATATGAATAAATATAAACCTATTGAAGAGACCTTTGGTGCCGTAGAAACTGTAGTACTAAAACTCATGACAAAAAAGATGCCAGAGAACTTCTCTGACGATGGAAAACTACGTCTCAAGCCTGTGTTTGAGGCATTAAGTGGTGAGGTGAGTTATGATGATATTCGGCTTTGTATGGTGTTTATGGATTAAAAATATGTCAATATGCCATATTTTTAACCATGAGTGATTTTTCCTACTACAATACTTCTATAAACAAGAGGAGTATTTGATGGATGAGTTGATAGTGCAAGGTGAGATAAGTTCTAAGATATTGACATTACGTGGTAAGCAGGTGATACTAGATAGAGAATTGGCAAAGTTGTATCAAGTGGAAAATAGAGTCCTTAACCAAGCTGTAAAACGAAACTTAGATAGATTTCCAAATGATTTTATGTTTCAACTTAGCAAAGAAGAGTTTGATAATTGGAAGTCACAAATTGTGACTTCCAATGCTGATGTTATGGGTTTAAGAAAAATGCCATACGTTTTCACTGAGCAAGGAGTGTATATGCTTGCTACAGTCCTTAGAAGTAAAGTAGCAGTAGATGTAAACATAGCCATCATGCGTATCTTCACAAAACTAAGAGAATTTTCTAAACATTATAACGCTCTTGCAAAACAACTCATAGAGATAGACCGAAAGTATGAGAAGCGTAACATAAAAGTAAACTGCTTTACTTTTATAGCTTCGGAACCGAAACGGTCGGAGCAAAGCGTAGCCGTGTAGGAGAAACCATAAACTCAAAAAGGCTCTGGATGAGTTGGTGTCTAGTTCTAAGTTGGTTGATGAGAAGGTGATGGGGTTTTTGAAGTAAATGTATAAGTACATTACGCTAAAATATCTATTATTATTTCATGCAAAAGAGTCTTAACCTATGCCAAAAAAAGAAAAACTATACGACAACACCCACAGCACCTCAAACTCTACCCAATTAGCCATGCTTAAAAAGCATTTCCCAAACTGTTTTGACAAAGAGGGGAACTTTATGAGTCACAAGATGGAGGAGATAGTGGGTGATGCAGGGTTAGAGCTAAGTAAAGAGAGTTACTCGCTTAACTGGCTGGGTAAGTCCTATGCACGACTCCTTGCCAATGAAAACCCACGTACCTTGCTCAAAGAAGACAAAGAACACAATGCCAAAGATGCCCACAAAAAGAGTGAAAACCTACTCATAAAGGGTGACAACCTAGAGGTGTTAAAACACCTTAGCAATGCCTACTCTGAGTCAATTAAAATGATATACATCGACCCACCTTACAACACAGGTGGGGATGGCTTTGTATACAATGATGATAGAAAATTTACTGTGGGTGAGCTAAGCCGTCTAGCGGGCATAGACGAAGACGAAGCAGGGCGTATACTGGAGTTTACAAGTTCTAAGTCCAACTCTCACTCTGCTTGGCTTACGTTTATGTACCCACGGCTGTATGTGGCACGTGAACTCTTGCGTGAGGATGGGGTTATTTTTATAAGTATAGATGACAACGAAGTATCTCAGCTTAAACTTCTTTGTGATGAGGTATTTGGGGAGGAAAATTTTATAAGTCAAATGTCAATTGTTAATAATATTGCGGGGCGAAGTGATAGCAAAGATATTGCCCTTGCCCATGAATATGCATTAATATATCAAAAAACTGATACATATACTTCTTATGGAATAGACTTAAATGAAAAACAACTATCTGAGTATAGATTTGAAGCTAAAAATGGAAAATATAGAAAACAAGGATTAAGGAAAAGGGGTTCAAATTCTCGAAGAGAAGATAGACCCAATATGTATTATTCTATATTTTTTAACGAAAAAACAAAAAAAATTTCGTTAGAAAAAAAACTAGATAATGATATTGAAATATTACCAAGGTTATCAAATGGCGATGATGGTTGTTGGCGTTGGGGAAAAGATACTTTTCTTCAAAAGATACATTTTTTAGAAGTTAGTTTTGTAAAGAAGAGAGAAGAATATGATTTAAACGAAAAAGTATACTTAAATCAGGATGGAGATACTAAGCGAACAAAACTTAAATCATATTTGTTTGATAGTAAATATACATCTGATACTGGCACTAAAATATTAGGTGAAATATTTCCTACTAAAATTTTTACAAGTCCAAAGTCATTACATATGATAAAGGACTTTTTAATTAATTCAACAAAAAATAACGACCTAATCCTAGATTTCTTCGCAGGTTCAGGAACAACAGCTCATGCAGTGATGGCACTCAACGCAGAAGATGGTGGAAACCGAAAGTTCATCACCGTGCAAATACCTGAAAAGACTGATGAAAAATCTGAAGCCTACAAAGCAGGGTACAACACCATCTTTGACATTACCAAAGCACGCATAGAAAAAGCCTCTGAAAAGCTAGGTGACAAAAGTGGCTTCAAAATATTCGAGACTACGCCAGTATTTGAGGGCTATATGGACGACATAGCAGAACTTGGTGATAATACTCAACTTTTTAACGGTAGTGACTTGAGTGAGGAGGAGCTAGAGACACTTCTGGTTACATGGAAAGCCTATGACAGTGCTAAACTTACAGAGCCTTTGGAAGAGGTGATGCTGGGTGACTACACGGCACAGTATGGAGCAAACACACTGTACTTTATGCAACAAGGCTTTAGTACAGAGGCACTTAAAGCCCTCATGGCAAAACTCGATGAAGAGAAAACCTTTGAGCCTTCAAAACTTGTACTCTTTGGCTACAACTTTGAGAGCAAGTACCAAAGAGAACTCAGTGAAGCGTTGAAAGTCTACACCAACAAAAAAGAGATAGACCTAGAGATGGTGGTACGCTACTGATGGCAGGGTTTAAATTTGAGCGTAATTTAGAGCATCAGGTCGCAGCGACTAAGGCACTGTTGGGGGCTTTTAGTGGAGCTAGAGCTGTAGCAGATGAAGACAGAGCTATGGCAAATGTATCTAACCCTAGCATAGAGCTAAGCTATTTTAAACTGGGTGGCAACATGGTGACCCTCCAACAGGACTTTAGCGCGAAAGACTGGTATAGAGCGTCTGGTTCTAACATCTTAGACATCTCTATGGAGACGGGGACTGGGAAAACCTACACCTATACCAAGATGATGTTTGAGCTAGAAAAAAACTTAGGCATACGCAAGTTTATAGTCATCGTGCCTACACTCTCCATAAAAGCAGGGACGGTAAACTTTTTAAAGTCTAAAGCCAGCAAAGAACACTTTAGACAAGAGTATGGCTGTGAGTTAAAAACCTATATCGTAGAGAGTAAAAAAGGTAGTAAAAAAAAGAAAGAGTACATGCCACAAGCGGTAAGTCAGTTCGTAGAGGCGAACAGCTTTGGGGCGAAGAGCATTCATGTCCTTGTCATCAATGCAGGGATGATAAACTCCGATACCATGAGTAAAAAGTTTGATGTGAGTCTTTTCGATAAGTACAACACGGCATTTGGTGCCATAGCTTCTGTAAAACCATTTACCATCATAGATGAACCGCATAAGTTTAAAACAGCCAATGCCACATGGAAAAACATAGAGAAGTTTGACTCACAGTACATCATACGTTATGGTGCTACTTTTGATGGTGACATCAAAAACTTGGTTTACAAACTCTCTGCGGTAGACTCTTTTAACAACAACCTCGTAAAAGGAGTGGTGGCACATGTAGAGGAGTTTGAAGATGGTAAGGGCATAGGACTCACGCTAAAGTCTAGTTCTGCAGCGGAAGCCCACTTCGAGCTCAATGTTAACGGTAAAAAGTCTAGCCATAAGCTCATCAAAAAAGCATCACTCTCTAAGATACATGAGCAGATGCAAGGGCTGAGCATAGCTGAGATGAACAAGTCTAAAGTCGTACTCTCAAATGGACTAGTGCTTACTAAAAACATGACCATAAACCCATACTCTTATGCCTCTAGCTTACAAGATAAGATGATAGAAAGAACAGTCAAAAAGCATTTTGAACTAGAGCGTGAGTTACTCACACGCGAGGTAAAGATAAAGCCTCTGACGCTGTTTTTTATAGATGATATAGAGGGCTACCGTGATGGTAACAACATAGCAGGGTCATTGAAGTCCAAGTTTGAAGCCATAGCCAAAGGGCATATAGAAAAGCTACTTAAAACTGAGACAGATACTTTTTATGTAGCGTACTTGAAAAAGTCTCTTAAAGACTTGTCTCTCATACATGGTGGGTACTTCTCTAAAGACAACTCTGAAAAAGATGACAAGATAGAAAAAGAGATAAACGAGATACTCCATGACAAGGAGAGCTTGCTAAGTTTAGATAACGTACGGCGTTTTATATTTTCTAAATGGACACTTAGAGAGGGATGGGATAACCCAAATGTGTTTCAGATATGTAAACTGCGTGCATCAGGTTCTGTGACTTCTAAACTCCAAGAAGTAGGGCGTGGCTTACGCTTGCCTGTGAACGAATATATGTCTAGGGTGAAAGAAGAGACTTTTGACTTGCATTACTATGTGGACTTTACAGAAAAAGATTTTGTGCGTTCTTTAGTGGACGAGATAAACGACAAGTCTGGAACGATAGATGAGAGTGTTGTGCCGACAAACTTAGATGAGGAAACATTACGTAAAATAGTGGATAACTATCCCATAGACGCAGATGTAGTTTTAGAACAACTAGACGAACTACAGGCCATCAAACGTAACAATGATTTCAAAGATGGTGGCTACGAAATAACCAAGGCACTTTTCCCTAAGGCATTTACTACAGGACTACAAGG
>CAMZLC010000107.1 GCA_947311605.1 uncultured Sulfurovum sp. | reverse complement strand
TGGAAGGGCACGAGCTTGATATCCTGATAGACATATTTCCCGATACGGAAAGTACTCCTGAAGAGTGTGTCTGAGACGGCATAGCCTTCTGCCTGCTTGGTGAGGCGGACGGATTCTGGCTTGATCAGCTTCATGAGATCTGCATCCGTACCGACAAAAAGGTGTCCCTCGCCGTTGAGGATCTGCTCGAAGGCCTTGTTCCAGGCATGAGACAGGAAGGTGATATTGCCCTTGTGTGTAAGGATCATGCGCAGCAGGCTCATCTCGTGCTTGTCGAGCAGGTAGAAATCAGCCTCTTTGGAGAGCAGTACATAGCGCAGGAGTCTAAAGGCGGACTCTTTGACGGAATCGACCCTGATCCATGCGATCTCGGGATCGAGTATCTCCATCTCTCCCTCGTAGACGATGGCATAGGCGCCGTTTTCGATTGCCAGAGGAATATCCTCGGCAGAGGAGGCGAAGAGCAGATCGCCATGGGTGATCTTGGAGGGGAATGCCGTGGCACTCTCTACGGCCTGGATCTCCGGCGTGCTCCTCAGTGTGCCTCCGGTGAGATTGAGAATATCCTCTATTTTCATCAGCTTACCACTGTGCCTGTTTTTTTGGGTTTTTCGGGCCGCATGAGTACCAGGCCCTCATCATCCTTGGCGGCTAGCACCATCCCTTCGCTCTTGATACCCATCAGTTTGGCAGGCTTGAGGTTGGCGACGAGGCAGACTTGGGTATCCACAAGCTCCTCGGGGCTGTACCACTCTTTGATACCGGAGACCACCTGTCGGATATCACCGTCACCCAGATCGACCTGCAGCAGCAGGAGTTTTTTACTTTTTGGTACCTCTTCCGCTTGGATCACCGTACCTATCTTGAGTGAAGTCTGAAAAAACTGATCGATACCGATCAGCGCCACGCCCTCCGTCTTTGTCTCTTTTTCTGTCTCTTTTTTGGCTGTTTCGGGCTGCTTTTCTGCTTTTTCAAGCAGTACCGCCTCTTCGATACGGGGAAAGAGCGGCGGGATTTTCTCGACCGTGAATGGTGCAAGAAGCTCTCTCTCTTTGGTCAGGTGTCGGTAGCTCTCCTCTGTGATCCCGAACCCAAGTGCCGCAGCAATAGTATCGGTGGTTTTGGGCATGATAGGATGGAGCATCACGGCCACATTGGCAAGGATCGTTGCGATGAGTCCGTTGAGTGCCATCGCCTCCGCCTCGCGTCCCTCTTTCATCAGTGTCCAGGGCTGATACTGGTCGATGGCTTTGTTGGCGATAGCCAATGGTCTCCAGAGCTCTTCGAGATAGCGGTGGATCTGCATCTCGAAGAGCAGGGGCTCCAGCTTGTCGATCGAGTCATGCATGGCGTGGAGTTCGGCGGGATAGTATTTTTCGACCAGGTCGCTCTCGACACGGCCTTCGAAATACTTGCCGCTCATGCCGATCAGGCGGTTGAGCAGGTTGCCCAGATCATTTCCCAGATCAGAGTTGATACGGTCGATCAACGCACGCTGGCTGAAATCCCCATCACCGCCGAAAGGGACTTCTCGCAGCATAAAGTAGCGGAAGTTCTCCAGTCCATAGGCATCGGCTACTTCTCTGGGATTGACGACGTTGCCTTTGGACTTGGACATTTTCTCTCCGTTGCGCGTCCACCAGCCATGTGCAGCGATATGCTTGGGCAGAGGCATCTCCAGACTCATGAGAAAGGCCGGCCAGTAGATGGCATGGAAACGGAGGATATCTTTGCCGATCAGATGTACACGCGCAGGCCACTGGTCCATCCTCACCTCATCCGTGCCGTAGCCCAGTGCAGTGAGGTAGTTCATCAGGGCATCCAGCCAGACATACATCACATGCTTGGGATCATCGATCTCTGCGGGCAGGTGCACGCCCCAGTCAAAACTTGTTCTGGTCACAGAGAGATCCTCCAGCCCAGACTCTACGAAGCGGATCACCTCGTTGCGTTTACTTTTTGGCAGAATGCACTCCGGGTTGTCGCGGTACCATTGGAGCAGCCTCTCCTGATAGTCGGAGAGTCGAAAAAAGTAGCTCTCCTCTTCGACGATCGAAGTGGGCTTGCCACATTCCGGACAGAACTCATCATCTACCAATTGTATTTTGGGGAAGAAGGTCTCGCAAGAGATACAGTAGTGCCCCTTGTACACATCCTTGTAGATATCCCCTTTATCAAACATCTTTTGAAAGGCGAACTGCACGCCTTGCTTGTGTGCCGTATCTGTGGTACGGATAAATTTGTCGTAACTGATATCAAAGTCATCCCAGAGTGCCTTGAACTTTCCCGAGATCTCGTCGGCATAAGCTTGTGTCTCTTTGCCGCGCGCTTTGGCGGCCTCTTCGATTTTTTGGCCATGTTCATCGGTACCGGTCAGAAAAAAGGTATCGTAGCCCACCATTCTGGAGTAGATAGCAAGCGCATCCGCGATGACCGTGGTGTAGGCATGACCGATATGTGCTACGTCATTGACATAATAGATGGGTGTAGTGATATAGGCCTTTTGACATGTGCTGTTTTCTGGGGAGGATTGCATTGAAATTCCTTAAACAAATGAGTTTATTTTAAGGAGGTATTCTAGCTAAAAATTACTGTGTGGATGATTTTATCGTTTTATTGTATAATCACCATTCATAAATTGTTGTGATCGTATGATTAGAAATATAGGGTCTGTACTGAACGAATAATATAAAAAACAAGGTGTAGGTTGATGTTTGGATGGCTAAAAAGAGTGTTTCGCAAAAAGTCGCAAGTAGAAGTATGCTCTGTCGAGATGCAGAAGGACAGTGTCTCTCACGCAACTTCAGTTTCGCCAGGAAATGAAGAGACGTCTGCAAGTGCTTCGGAGTCTCTGATAGAGTACCTTCGCCTCAAATCAAAAAAAACCAGGATAAAAGAGGAGAAATTCAATCTCAACAATGTGCTCAATGACCTTTCTGGCTCTTTAAGTCGTGACTTTATGGATAGCGGAGTGGAGCTTATCTTCGATATAGACAACCAGGTTTCGCGACATATGGTTGGAGACTCATTGCAGTTGGGAAAGATGCTCGGAAGTCTGACGCGCAGTCTGATCGCAAAGGATGCTAGTGCACAAATAGAGATCAAGATTTCGCAGGATATACTGTCTGAAAGCAGTCAGATGCTGCTTATATCCATTCTTGATCAGAGTGTATATCTCACCAAGGAGGAGTTGAATGCATTTTCAGTACCATATTATGACGATACTTCTGGGAAGTATATCAGACTGGAGTTCTATGTCACCAAGGAAATCGTAGCGCTGATGGGTGGTGTGCTAGATGTAAAAAGTACACCCAAGGAAGGCACTTCCATACGCCTGAATGTTCCTTTTCGAAAAGACGAGAATGAGAATTTGAGAAGATACAGGCTACCTTCCAAGGAGATGGTAGGAAAAAAAGTTTTTCTGGTGGATAGTAATTACAGTTCTGCGATAGCTATTAAAAAAATGCTCTCGTATTTTCGCTATGAAGTAGATATTCTTTCCGCCGAGTACTTCCGTGAAAAAAAGGTCAATCTCTCTTCTTATGATATTGCCATCTTTGACGAAACACTGCTGACACCTCACGTGCTTAGCTATCTGAAAAATCTCAAGCAGCGAAGCGATCTTAAGATCGTGCTCCTCTCCAGTATTTTTTCTTCAGAGGATAGCGACAGATATGGTGCCCTAGATATAGTGGATGCGATGGCAGATAAACCTTTTTCCCAAGAGAGAATTTTTGAGATGATTCTGGATCTGGATCGTGTGGCACAGAGAGATAAACAGAGGGCGGAGGAGAAAGATCTACCGCAACGACAGGTGTCCGCTGCCAATATGCCCAAAGTGCACCGTTCACTGTTTGAGGATAGGGCCGACATGAATCCGGAAAGATTTTCTGTTTTTTCTGGGAACCGTATCTTGGTCGTGGATGACAATCAGATCAACCAGAAAATCCTGCTTCATGTGCTGGGAAAATCAGGCATGACCATAGACACAGCAAATGATGGCAAGGAGGCTGTGGCGATGGTATCGCAGTCACCGCAGCCTTATGATCTGGTACTGATGGATATCAATATGCCGGTCATGGATGGCTATAAGGCTACCGCGATACTGAGAGAAAAACATAGCCACAACAACTTGCCGATAGTCGCACTAACCACATTGATTTTGGAGAGCGAAATAGAAAAAATGTTTACACGTGGGGTCAATGGGTATCTAAGCAAGCCTCTAGAGGTGGGCAGGCTCTATGCAGCACTTGAATTTTTTCTGGAGAAAAATAGAAATACCGCTACACGCATGCAGACGGTAGTGATACCAAGAAGAGAGTATGAGGGTCTAGATACAGAGAAAGGGATACGCTATACGGGCGGCAATGCAGTTCTTTATACGGAGATACTTCGGGAGTTTGTTGCTGCTTATGGCCAAAGTGCGCAGCTAATGAGGAGTCTAGTCGATCAGCGTGATTACATGCAGATGAGAGTGCTCTGCGCAGATATGCGAAACCTAACCCAGGCGATTGGTGCATACGGCATGTATGGGGTAGCAGATGAAATATACAAACTTCTACTCTATAACGATACACAGAAGGTGCCACAGCATATCGAATCCTATCGGCGAGCATTTGAAAAACTCAATCAAGCTATCGCAGGATATATAGAGGAGGGTGCACTATGATAGGGTGGATTAAGAATAAGATAACCTCAAGCCTTAAAGGAGAAAAATCTGTTGCTTGGGATCAGCAGAACGATGCTTCCTATACGCAGAGAGATATGTTTTTTGCCAATATGTCACATGAGATCAGAACACCGGTAAATGGTATCGTCGGGTTTACCCAGCTTCTCAAGGAGACCAAGCTTGACAAGGAACAGGATGAACTGGTCAATACCATTCACTCTAGCTCGATGCACCTACTTGGGCTTGTGAACGATATTCTAGATTTTTCCAAGATCAATGCGCACAAGATGATACTGGAAGAAACAACGTTTGATCTGTTTCACCAGGTAGAGGACACGATAGAAAGTTATGCGGCCACAGCAGAGGGGAAAAGTATTGACTTGCAACTTTATACAGACCCGGTAATTTCACCCATGCTCGTAGGCGATCCCAGGAAATTGTCACAAGTACTAATCAACCTGGTTAGCAATGCTATAAAATTTACGGATGCACTGGGCGTCGTCGATATTTCTGTGGAGAAGGTGATGGAGGGTCAGAAGATGGTGACGCTGCGCTTTGCCGTCAAGGACAGTGGTATCGGCATCAGCCTTGGGGCGCAAAAAAATATTTTCAATGCTTTTTCGCAAGCCAATTCAAGTATCAGCAGGAAGTTTGGGGGTACAGGTCTGGGCTTGGCGATCTCAAGTGAACTGGTCAAGCTGATGGGGGGAGAACTGACAGTAGAGAGTGTGCCGGATGAAGGATCCGAATTTTCCTTTACACTCTCTTTGGAAAAGGTGCGATCAGATGAGAGAAGGGTCTATGCTGATTTGTACCGAGGATTGAGTGCGGGGATTATTCTGGCACGCAAAGGTGAGCCCAGGGGTACCGAGAAGCATCTGAAGGCATATCTGGCATACCTGGGTATTGATGTGCATTTTTACTCTGGCGTAGAAATCGTCGCTATGGATAAAAAGGCTTTGCCGTCACTGCTCTTTGCTGACGATGATCTTGCGGGTATTCCGTTGCGAGAGCTCTCCGAAATGGATGCAAAAGTGATTCTCATCTCCTCGATCAATAGACGCAAGAGTCCCTCTTCGAGTCATGTGAAACGCTGCGGGAGCATCTATAGGCCACTGAATTTCACCAAAACCATCAAGGCACTCGAGGAGTGTCTCGATGATGCATCTGCCTCCAAAGAAGCAGCGCCGACTGTTAACAGGAATTTTAGGGGCTACAAGGCATTGGTAGTGGATGACAACGTGGTGAATCAAAAGCTGATGGTGCGTATACTTGAAAATATGCAAATGGATGTAGAGGTAGCTTTCAATGGAGAGGAAGCAGTTTCCTGTTCTCGGGATACACACTTCGATATTGTGTTTATGGATATACAGATGCCCGTAATGGATGGGGTCGAGGCTACACGGAAGTTGGTTGCGAGGGAGCAGGCAGAGGGGAGGTCACATGCGCCTATTATTGCACTGACGGGCAATACGGAAGGGGAGGAGACGGAGCGCTTTATCGATGCAGGGATGGATGGCTTTATGAGTAAACCTTTTGATGTGGATATGATGCTTTCGTATTTAAACACGTATACTGTAGGAAAAAAACTGATTCATAAAATGGAGAGACTCCCGGCTACATTCAGCGGCGCCAAAGCGCTGGTCGTAGAGGAAAATAGTATCGATCAGAAACTGATTGAGAGGGCACTGGCCAGTAGAGGCGTAGAGAGTACGCTTATTGGTAGAGCGAGCCTTCTTCTGGATACCTACCGAGAAGATGCCCACCATATTGTATTTATCAGTGCAGGTATGCCGATGATCGGTGCTTCTGAGTTAATACGAGAGATACGGACGCACGAAACTGAAAAGGAGTGGGATGCGGTACCTATCGTTATCATCGTTTCGGAGAGTGCTTCTGAGGCAGAATGCAATGAGTACAGGGATACAGGTGCCAATGGATGTCTGCATAGACCCTTGGATATAGATGAGATTAAACAAGAGCTTGATCGCTGCATGGATACTGGGTATGAGAGTAGCGTCACAGCAGTGGAGACTCCCTCAAAGCTGCTAGCATTTCTCAAGAGGAGTGCCGCTTCTCTGCCTGCAGCAGAGGACTTGCTAGAGAATCAGGAGGCCATATCGCCCGAGGAGGGGATGGCGGCAAACGTAGTGGACGAGAAGGCCGAATGGGTTGAAGAGGAGGATATACCGTCTTTGCCGGAAGCAGAGGCGTGTGCGACCTTACCTTCTGTGCCAAAGGAGACCGAAGAAAGGACAGCGACTAAGGAAACAGATGCAGTATCCTCAGAGCCAAAGGTACGGGATGATGTGATAGAGATTATGCCAGAGACTGAAGCGGATACCGATACCTATGAGTTGGCAGAAGAGGGTACTCCAGTCATAGAGGATATGCCAGATGAGCAGGAAGTTATGCTCCTTCAGGAGGAGACTCTCGTAAAAATCTTAGATGAAAAAGTTGAGTCAACAGAAGAAGACGTAGTGGCTCTGCCTGAAGCAGAAGTGATCACCAGCCCGGAGAGTGATGAGGGAGAAGTTCTGCCAAAAGCCTCTTCGGAGAGAGAGGAGAGGGCGTCTGCAGTGGATACTTCAAGATATGAAACACTCCCCACAGAAGAAGAGACAAGTGTTGATGTCGCAGAGAAACCTGCTGAAAGCAAAACAACTGCGGCGGATGAGGTAGAGGTTCTCAAGATAGGAGAGACCCTGCACAAGGTGCAATATGTTGAGATCTGATGTTCGGAGCCAAAGGGAAGGAGATAGCGATGCAGCCCTATGATAAACTTGAGAAGATAGAGAAGGCCGGCTTTGTGTTGCGACGAGATACACCCTCTATCAGAGAGGTTTTTGTCGTGATCAAAAAAGCGTTTTATGCAGAGGGCATAGAGGTGATGTTGGCTAAAAGATCTGCTGCAATGATCGGAGAGACGGGGGTTGATTTTGATGAAATGTGTCAGGCTTGTGACTTCTTGGTCTCGCTGGGGGGAGACGGCACACTGCTCTCTCTCGTGCGACGCAGCTACCAGTATCACAAGCCGGTCGTAGGCATAAATGCAGGAAATTTAGGATTTTTGGCAGATATTACTATCACCGAAGTAGAGCCGTTTCTCAAGCAGTTACACAGGGGTGAATACCGCATCGATCATAGAATGATGATCGCAGGGTATATCAAAAAATGCTCAGGAGAAAAAATAGACTTTTTTGCCTTGAATGATGTCGTTGTCACCAGTCCCATCCCCTCCAAGATGGTGCATCTTAATGCCTCGATCGATGGAGAACGCTTCAACAGCTATCGGGGAGACGGTATCATTATCTCTACCCCTACAGGCTCCACTGCCTATAACCTGGCAGCGGGAGGCCCGGTAGTCTATCCTCTGACCAAGGCCTTCATCATCACGCCGGTCATGGCACACTCTTTGACCAATCAGCGCCCTCTGGTAGTACCAGCAGATTTCTTCATCGAGTTGGATGCTGAAAAGTATGAGGCGATCGTGAGCGTGGATGGGCAGGAGCGCTATGCGTTGGAGGGGGGAGATGTGTTGCACCTGGGTGGTGCAGCGCAGGGTGCCAGACTGCTGCATCGAAGAGAGCAGAACTACTTTACAGTACTCAGAGAGAAGCTGCACTGGGGAGACAGACTTTGATACAGCGCGTGCATCTCAAGGGGCTCTTGAGTTTCGAGACAGTGACCCTGAACTTTGTGCCGGGATTGGTAGTACTGAGTGGACCTTCTGGTGCAGGAAAATCGGTCTTGATGGGGAGTATCTTGTCTGGCTTTGGTGTGAGTAGTGCGGAAGCAGCACTATGCGAAGTACTGCTTGAGAGACCTGCAGGAGTGCGATCAGACACCTATGAGCTGGATGAAGAGCTGGTCATACGCAGTCTCAAAAAAGAGCGTACACGATACTATCTCAATGAGCAGCAGATCTCAAAAAAGGCGCTGCATCTGTTACTCGGCTCCCATCTACACTATCTCAGCGTGAGAGAGAGTGGAGGATTCGGAAGTGACCAGCTCTTGACACTACTTGATGGCATCTTGATCAAACAGGACAAGGGCTATAAAAAACTACGCAAATCGTATCAGAAGCGTTACCGCCACTATAAAGAAAAGGAGCGGGCACTCACAGAGATTCTGTCACAGGAGAAGGAGCACACCGATCTCATCGAATTTACCCGCTTTGAGATCCACAAGATCAAAGAGATCGATCCTCGCAAGGATGAGGACATCACCCTGCTGGCACTCAAAAAGCAGCTCTCCAAAATCGACAAGCTTAATGAGGCGCTGGCGCAGGCAGAAGCGATCTTTGGGATGGAGAGTGCCGTCTCAGAGGTCTTTGCGTTGGCAGAGAGAGAGGGGGGGTACTTTTGGGATGCCATGAATCAGCTGCGTGCAGATTTTGAGGAGATGCAGTCACTAGCAGAGGAGCTGGAGGAGACAGATGTAGAGGCACTGTTGGATCGTCTAGAGAAGATCGAGGAGCTCAAGCGCCGCTACGGCTCTATCGAGGAGGCGATCCGCTACCGCGAGACCAAGGAGCGTGAGCTGGAGGGCTATGAGAGAATCGATGAGGATAAAAGCATGTTAGAGCGTTTTTTGGCGCTGGAATGGGCGGAGCTCAGCACCCTTGCCGGACGCATGACACAGGTGCGCACGTTGCAGGCAGAAAAGCTGGCAGAGCGTACTTGTGGCTATCTCTCACGCCTGAAACTTCCGGAGGTTAGCTTTCGGTTTGCACAGGCAGCACTGGGTGAGAGGGGAGCCGACAGTGTAGACATGGTTCTGGCACAGAGCAGTACGGCCACACTCAGCGGAGGAGAGCACAACCGTCTGCGTCTGGCACTGATGGTGGCCTCACTGGAGCTGGGTGGAGGTGAGGATGGCGTGATCGTATTGGATGAGATTGATGCCAATGTCAGCGGGGATGAATCGATCGCTATCGCAGATATGATCGCCACACTTTCATCCAGATATCAGATCTTTGCTATTTCGCACCAGCCCCATCTGGCATCCAAAGCAGCACAACATATCCTCATAGAAAAAACAGAAGGAAAAAGTACAGCCGTAATTCTGGACAGAGAAGGACGAATCAAAGAGCTCTCCCGTATCATCGGAGGAGAGATGCCCAATCAGGAAGCAGTGGCTTTTGCTAGAAAGTTACTGCTCTGAGAGAGAGTATCCGCTTTTGAAACAGCGACTTCAATCGTTGCTATGCGACTGAAGTCGCATCCCCTTGTGGCGCAAGATCATCCTAGAGCCTTCCCGATGAGCATTGCCACTTCACCCTGCACAGGGAAGCGCCCACCCTCTGTGTAGATGGGGTGCCGTTTTGAATAGAGATATCTCTCTGCTAGTGCAATATCAAACACACCTCCCCGTCCCTCAATAAGCTCAGTCTCAATCTCACTATATGCCTCTTTGATCTCCTTTTCCACACGGGAAGCTTCGGGCAGATAGTGTCACTCGCCACAGTAGGTAATGGTGATCTTCATCTCTTCTCCCTAATATTTTTCTAACTTTGGTATAATAGCATAAACCCAAATTATGCACTAGAGATCACCCATCTTCTACAAAGCATTAGCACATGGGCATTCACAAAGTATCATCGATTCACCTACGGGTGAACCTTCGATACTTT
>CAMZLC010000106.1 GCA_947311605.1 uncultured Sulfurovum sp. | reverse complement strand
TATATGTGTAGGCAAATGTTCATCACTGAAAAAGAAAAATCTATATCCATCAATTCTCAAAATAGTTGGCATCTCTGTCCTTATGTGTAATTATACACAATATTTTAGATTTTGTCTAGCTATTTAGTAGCAAAAGAGTGACCTTGCGATGCAAAAATAAATAATTTTTGTATTCACATATAAATAACTTAAGTAAATACGTTAATTACTTAATCAATACTTTAAGTTTAAGTATGATACAATTCTTCAAACTAAGGAGAATTAATGAAAACACTTGAAGAAATAAAAGTTAAAGCTAAAAATGTATATCGAACCAGTATCGTGAATGAATATCAAGATATTGAAGATGACCTGTGGGATATTATTGTATTTCTAAATGAACCCAACTTTGAAAAATCAAAAAAATTTAAAGTTCAAGCATCACGTGAAAATATTGATGATGGAAAGTATAAAGATATGGCCTATATTGCTTATGTATTATCGGAATGTGGTCACAAGGTATTTAATGCAGATAAAACACAAGCGGGAGTCATAGAGAATTTAGCAACCATATTAAATATTAAACCTTTAACGCTTAGGAACATAAGAGATTCACTTGATTCGTATACAAATAGTACTCGCGAGGGATGGAAAAAACCACTGAATGACCGTCTACAGTCCGTATTCAATGAGTGCAAGACGCTAACTTGTGATGTTGTCGTAGAAAATGCAAAAAGTATTTTGAATCATTATGAAAATAAGCATAATGCCTAAAGAAAAAACAAATGCTTTTGATGCCCTATGTGAATTGGCCTCAACTGAGAGTTGGTGCTGGAAAGCCCCCTGTAGTACTTGTGGAAATTATGATTTCAGATATGCATTTTTACAATTAGCAGAAGGAAGGCACCCAAAGGATAAAAACTGGCTACGCACTTCATTCATTGAAAAACATAGAATATATAAATTCCCTCATGGATACCCCAAAGAAATAAAAGAATCGGTTTTGCATATATGTTTAAAATCTAATTTATCAACGATTCACAAAAATTCAAAATTTCCAGATTGGCTTGGTTTTCTAGGTGTTGTCTTTGCGCACTGTGGGTCTAATAGTGATTTGACTTACAAGTTATCAAAATATTGGTCAGTACAACTTCAAGATATTGTTCCCAAATCAAGTCTGGCTTACCATGAATTAAATAATCATTTTTATTTGAGTAATGATATATTGAATGCCTGCGAAAAAGCTTTGAACGGAAATGAAGATAAAGGATAAAAGTAAAATGAAGAAAATGGGGACAGGCTACTTTTTATATACACATGTGGTATTTCTAAAGCACTACTTCCCAGGCAACCCATCATAAACCTCACGAGCCTTGTTCAACTCCTGGTTAGTAAAAGCAACCGACTTTACCTTACCTCTGGGATTATGAATATATCCTTTTTCATACAGTCCATCCATTACCTCAAAGTTATGCCCCTTCCATGCCCTGTTTTCATCACGGGGCGTCAACAGAAGTGTTGCTAGTACCGTGTCATCTATTTTATCTTGATTTTATTGCATTTGTACACCTCCTATAGTACCTTATCCCCACATCACCGTTCTTTCAGTCAAGCCTCAATATATATGTATTAACATATGTACAAAGTATAGAAGGATAGCGCATGCAATTAAACTGTGATATGGGTGAGGGGATGGCGTTTGATGCGGAGATCATGCCGCTGATCGATATGGCAAATCTGGCCTGTGGCGCACATGCAGGTGACGAGGCATTGATGCGAGCCAATGTATGCCTTGCCAAAAAACATGGGGTGGTGATCGGTGCGCATCCTGCGTATCCGGACAGAGAAAACTTTGGCAGGGTTTCGATGCAGATGGCACCGGCGCGTCTGGGGCAACTGCTCCGCGAGCAGATAGAGAGACTGGACAGGATCTGCAGTGACGAGGGTGTGACGCTCTCCTATGTCAAGCCGCACGGCGCACTCTACAATGATATGATGCGGGATGAAGAGATAGCAATGGCAGTGATGGAGACGATCGCTTCTTATCGCAGTGACCTGCAGCTGATGATACTCTCCACACCTGACAATGGCCGATACCGGTTACTGTCGCAGAGGTACGGTATCGCATTGCTCTATGAGCTTTTCGCGGACAGAAACTATACAGATCAGGGCTATCTGCAGCCAAGGGTAGAGCAGGATGCCGTGATCCGTGATGTCGATCATATCGTAGAGAGAATAGTCTCTTATGGGCGCACAGGGGTATTACGCAGTGTTAGCGGCAAGAGCCTTCAACTGGAGGGCGACACGCTCTGTGTGCATGGGGACAATGAGGCATCACTGGCAGTGATCAAGGCGCTGAGAGATGTATTATAAGGTAGCCGCTGTCGATGCCATCATCCTCTACTTTGGGGATGAGATCTCCGAGGAGATATCAGACCGGGTGCTGGCACTCTACCATGCGCTCAAGGCAGCACCGATCGAGGGGCTCATAGAGATCATCCCCTCCTATACGACACTTTATCTGCAGTTTGACCTGCGTGTGCATACCCATGAGATACTCTTCGCACAGATCAGGGCATTGGGTACTGAGATAGAATCCTCTTCACTCCCCAAAGGAAGGGAGATCACGATCCCCGCCTACTTTGATCCTTCGGTGGGCTTGGATCTGGAGCGCGTGGCTGCACTGCACAGCCTCAGTATCGATGAGGTGGTGAGACTCTATACGCAGAGAACCTACCGTGTCTATACGATCGGTTTCGCCCCGGGCTATGCCTATATGGGCAGCGTGGATGCGCGGATCGCTACCCCCAGACTCGCCACCCCCAGGGCACAGATACCCCGGGGCTCTGTGGCTATCGCCCATACCCAGTGTGCCGTCTATCCCGAAGCCTCTCCCGGAGGCTGGAATATCCTGGGGCGTACCGCTACCCGTATGTTTGACAGGGGGCTGGAGGGCTTCTCCTATCTGAGGGCAGGGGACAGGGTGCGTTTCGAGGCGATCAGCAGAGAGCAGTTCCTTGCACAGGGGGGCAGGATATGAGCGGTCTGCGTGTACATCAGGCGGGTCTGTTGACACAGATAGAGGATGGAGGGAGGATAGGCTACGGCGATATCGGCATCACCCAAAGTGGTGCGGCAGACAGATACAGTGCTGCCTGGGCGAACAGACTGCTGCTGCAGCCTGTTGATACGCCTCTGTTGGAGATCCTGCTGGGCGGGGTCTCTTTGGTCAGCGAGGCGGATACGGTGGTAGCGTTGACAGGTGCAGAGGGTGCAGTGAAGATCAACGGCAGAGAAGTGGCACTCTGGAGAGCACATCCTCTCAGCAAGGGAGACAGGATAGAGATCGGTATCGCAAAGCGTGGGCTGAGGCTCTATCTGGCTGTCAAGAGTGGTTTTGCCTGCCAGCCTGAGCTGGGCAGCTGTGCCACGACCCTCAAGGAGGGTTTTGGCAGGAGCGTAGAGCAGGGGGATCTGTTGCTCTGCGGCACCGGACTCTCCTCTCCTGTCTGCAGCACACTCGGACACCTGATCCCCGACTATCCTGATATGATCACACTCAGGGTGCTGTTGGGCTATCAGGCGGAGGGCTTTGACGGGGAGCAGAGGGCACGGTTTTTCTCCACGCCCTATCATGTGACGCAGGCGACTGACCGTATGGGGTGTCGGCTGCAGGGTGCAGCAGTCACCTATGGAGGCGGAGAGCTGATCTCCGAGCCTATCGCCTACGGCAGTATCCAGATCCCGGCAGATGGACAGCCCATTGTCCTGCTCAACGAACGCCAGACCATCGGAGGCTACCCCAAGATCGGCAGCGTTATACCTATGGACTGCTACCGTTTGGCACAGGCAAGACCCGGTACAAGGATAGTATTCAAAGAGACAGGGCTGGAGGAGGCGAGATCCGTGACGCAGGAGTTACTGGAGTTTATCGATGCCCCATACGGTCTGCCATCACCTCCATAAATTCCTGCATCGCATAGGCCATGGCAGCATAGACGGCCTTGGTCTCATAGCCCATGGCGGGTGTTTCGGAGATCTTAAGCATTGCATCCAACTCCTCGGTGCTAAACTCTCTGGTGGCATAGAGGATCTGGTTGTAGCCGTTTTCGGTCATGGATTTGATGTAGCGCTCTCGCATCTTTTTGATGCTTTTGTTATCACTGTTTTTGGATTTCATGCGCTTGATGATAGGGATGATCAGGGTGTCGAACATCTGCGTGATTACCTCGGGTTT
>CAMZLC010000105.1 GCA_947311605.1 uncultured Sulfurovum sp. | reverse complement strand
TTGTAATCGATACTGAGGAGACGGGTGGGCTCGACGGTAGAGACATTGGCGTAGGAGAGGAGCCTGGGATCCTCAAGAGAGGAGAGGTCGGAGAGCATCTTTCCCGGATAGATATAGTAGAGAAATATCTCATTGTCGTATTTGTCTATCTTGTAGGCTTTGGCCAGACCGTCCACCAAAAAAAGCAAACGATCGGAGTAGCTGTTTTCGTAATGAAGAATATACTCTTTGGGGAGCTCTTTGAGTAGAGATATGGCACTTAGCCGAGCGATCATATCTGTATCAAGCGGCGCAAGAAATGCGATAGATCCAATGGCCTTCTGCATGGGAGTGAGTGGATCCAGAGGGTGACTCACGCGCCGGCTTCTTTGATCCTCAGATCCGCATCTGCATCCAGCTCCATGATCTGCCACGGCAGCCCCTGGCTGTTGAGCTCCTCCATGAAGGGGTCAGGATCAAACTCCTCCATATTGAAGACACCTTTGCCTTGCCAGATCCCATCCAGCATCAGCTTGGCACCGATCATGGCAGGTACACCGGTGGTATAGCTGACTGCCTGGCTCATCACTTCGGCATAGCACTGTTCGTGATCGCTTACTTGGTAGATATATATCGTTCTTGGCTTGCCCTCTTTGATACCTTTGGCAAAGATACCGATATTGGTCTTGCCTTTGGTGCGTTCACCGAGACTGGCGGGATCAGGAAGGAGTGTGGAGAGGAATTCGATCGGGACGATCTTCTGTCCCTTGTGCTCTACGGGCTTGATACCCAGCATACCGATGTTCTCCAGGCACTTCATATGGGTGAGGTAGCTCTCCCCAAAGCTCATGAAGAAGCGTATGCACTTGAGCCCTTTGATGTGCTTGACCAGACTCTCCATCTCCTCATGGTAGAGCAGATAGCTCTCCCGAGGGCCTATTTCGGGATAGTCCCAGAGCTGCCTGATCGCCATAGGTTCTGTCTCTATCCACTCCCCCTCTCCCTGATCGTTTCTCTGCCAGTATCTTCCCTTGGCGGAGACCTCTCTGAGGTTGATCTCGGGGTTGAAATTGGTCGCAAAAGGATAACCGTGGTCACCGGCATTGCAGTCGAGGATGTCGATCGTATGGATCTCGTCAAAGTAGTGCTTCTGTGCATAGGCGCAGAACACATTGGTCACACCGGGATCAAATCCTGAGCCTAGCAGACCCATGATGCCTGCATTTTTGAACTGTGTCTCTTTGGCCCATTGCTCTTTGTACTCGAAGTGAGCAGTATCAGGATGCTCATAATTGGCTGTATCGAGATAATTTACACCAGTCTGAATGCAGGCCTCCATAATGGTCAGATCCTGATAGGGGAGCGCCACATTGATCACGATATCCGCTTTGATATGCCTGATCAGATCGACAAGATCGGAGACGGAGTCCGCGTCGATCCTGGTCGTGTATAGCTGCACACCGGTTTTTTCTTTGACGCGGGCAGCGATGAGGTCGCATTTGGAGACTGTGCGGCTGGCGAGGATGATCTTGCCAAAAACCGCTTCATTCATAGCACATTTGAATGCCACCACATTGCCTACACCACCTGCGCCGATGATCAGGGTCTTTCTATGCATATCATACACCTCCAAAACTTCTCTGACAGTATAGGCTATTTCGAATAAAAAGGAAAACAAAGCTCAGAAAATACTGTATTATATTAATTACTATGAATTTTAATTTCTTTTTGGCTATACTGTGAAAAATTGTTGAAAGGATCTGAAATGAAAAAACTTTTTTTGGCTACATTGGCTTCTGTGTCAGTGTTTGCAGCGGATCACAACCTCTATAACCATTCTCTCGAGATGCTAGGAGGTTATGCGGTCAACTCTACCGAAAGCAGACTGGACAACGCTTCCTCTCTGGGTCTCAGGTATCACTATAACCGAAGTACAGTAGAGGGAAGTGTAGATATTGATGCCGTTGAACTCGCATTTGATTATAGTGGGAACACAGTGTACCAAAATCCTGTCAAGGGCATCGTGGACGGAAAGACAGATATTTACAGACTGGGCGTCAATGCGCTCTGGTATATGGAGAACGACTCAGACTTTACCCTGTATCTACTGCTTGGTGCCGGGGCACAATTTTTTGAAGAGGGTGCTGCCAAAGACAGCAATAATGCACTGTTTGCAGCAGTAGGTGCCGGTGTAGAGTATCAACTCAGAGGAGACTTTTCAGTCGTTGCAGAAGCCAAAGGGATTTTTGCCGGAGATGACAGCAGTTATTTTCTTGGAAACGTAGGGGTGAAATACAGCTTCGGTCAAAATTACTGATGCGGAAGTGTTAGCCTTTTTTGGCTACACTTTTTCAAAAAAAGGCAAACCTCTTGGAAGATATTCTTACCTCTCTCTCCACCTATGGCTATATCATTCTGGCTCTCTACTCTTTTGGGGGAGGCATGGTGGCACTGATCGGTGCCGGCATCCTCTCTTCTATAGGGAAAATGGATATCAGCACCTCTATTTTTGTCGCTTCACTGTTTAACTTCATCGGTGATTCTGTGCTTTTCTACCTCTCGCAGACCAACAAAAAAGAGGTGATGGGCTATATGCACAAGCACAAGCGCAAAATCGCCTATACCAATCTGCTCATGCGCAAATACGGCTGGCTGGCGGTTTTTTTGCAAAAGTATATCTATGGGGTCAAGACGCTGGTGCCTATAGTTATGGGGCTTACCAAGTATGATTTTAGAAAGTTTGTTACCCTGAATCTCTTTGCGTCGATCGTCTGGGGTCTGGTGGTCGGACTGGTGAGTTTCTATTTTTCTACGGCAGTGAGAGCTTGGATGGGGTAGAGGAGAGCATATGGCGGGATCATAGCTTCGGCTAGTTGATCCCAGGAGCGCCTTTAGGATTAGGAATAAGCTTTTACAAACTTTGCGATTCTTCTGATTCCTTCTCTGATCGTAACGATATCGGTCGCAAAGGAGAAGCGAAAATACCCGTCACTGCCAAAAGCGATCCCCGGCACCACGGCTACACCGTACTCTGCGAGTAGATCTTTGCAGAACTTCATGGAGTCCCGGGTGATCTCTTGGATATTGATAAAGAGGTAGAAGGCACCATCCGGCTGACGGACACTGAGTCCCTCGATTTCATTGATCAGTGCAGATGCTTCTATAGCTCTGGCCTCAAACGCCTCCCGCATCATCTCGATCTCCTCATCCACCGCCCCATCGAGTGCTACAATGGCGGCTTTTTGGGTGATGGAGTTGATGTTGGAGGTGCTTTGTGACTGGAGTGCGTTCATCTTGGAGACCAGTGCTGTGCTGGCGCTTGCCAGATAGCCAAAACGCCATCCGGTCATCGCGACTGACTTACTGAGTCCATTGACGGTAATGGTTCTTTGGTACATATCTTCACTGATGCTTGCCACGGAGGTGAAGGAAGTATCGCCAAAGAGGAGTTTTTCGTACATCTCGTCACTCACCACGATAATGTTGCTGCCTTCGAGTACCTTCGCCAAGGCTTCCAGTTCACTTCTGCTGTAGACCGAACCGGTAGGGTTGGAGGGTGTGGTGAGTATGAGCATTTTGGTACGGGGCGTGATGGCAGCTTTGAGCTGTGCTGCCGTGATCTTAAATCCACTGCGATCATCTGTGTGGATGATCACTGATTTTCCTCGGGCATAGCGCACCAACTCTGGATAGGTGACCCAATAGGGTGCGGGGATGATCACCTCATCTCCCTCATCTATCAGGGCCTGAGTGAGATTAAAGAGGGATTGTTTGGCACCATTGCTGACAATGATCTGCCCCCTTTCATAGTGTATGCCGTTGTCTCTTTGGAGTTTGCTGCTCACCGCATCCAGTAGCTCCGGTATACCGGCAACAGGTGTATATTTAGTGAAGCCCTCATTCAGGGCTTTTATGGCAGCATCTTTGATGGGCTGGGGCGTGTCAAAATCCGGTTCACCGGCAGAAAAACTCAGAATATCTTTGCCTTCTGCCTTGAGCTCTGAAGCAAGCGTACTGATAGCGATGGTCATCGAGGAGGACAAAGATTGAATGCGTTTGGAGAGCATGGTATTCCTTTGGATCAAATTACTAGATTATACACTAAGATCATTGTATCTTGGCTATAATGGTAAAAAAAGAGAGGAAAGAAGGTGAACAAAGCAAAGGTAACAGATCTGGCTGCATTGGGTTTGACAGTCTGGGGCTATATGCTTCCCGATCCCTACCACGACCCGGTGCTTTTTGCAGGGCTTTTTGCGCTCTCAGGTGCGGTGACCAACCAGCTGGCGATCCATATGCTCTTTGAGAGGGTGCCAGGGCTGTACGGCTCCGGTATCATAGAGAAAAATTTTGAAGCATTTAAAAGATCGATACACAGTATGATCATGGAGCAGTTTTTT
>CAMZLC010000104.1 GCA_947311605.1 uncultured Sulfurovum sp. | reverse complement strand
TGCTGCCAAAGAACTTCTCAAAAAAGGCAGCAAAGCCCCCGCTATGTGATGCCAGCCACTCTTTTTCTGCAGGCGACTCCAGAAAATGTGCCGAGAGCGGATACTGCTTTTGTCTGGCAAGCGATATGGCTCTCTGCAGGACAATGGGATGGACAGAGTAGGGGGCATGGATAGCAATGGCAGGCGTGATCTTGTCTGTTTCGTCGGCTGTTTCGCTCTGGCCGACCCGTTCGAGAAAGTCTCCATAGAGCATATCAGCTGTTTTGGCATCTGAGCCGATAAGTTCATTGAAAAAGGTGACTTTCTGCGGGGCACGCTTGCAGACCTCCAGCTCCAGCCCAAAGCTGGAGATCGCCCCAAAGCCCGTGATGCCGCTGCGCAGCATCTGCTGACACGCCTCTGTCATGGTCGCATCATCACAAAGCTCTGTCAGTGCGCTGCGGTGCTCGATCACACTGTGTAGCCATGGGGTAAAATTACCATATGCCAAAGTGGTTTTGTTGGATGAAAACTCCAGATGCACATGGGTATTGATAAGCCCCGGATAGAGCACACTATGAGCCGGCGTGCGAATGATCTCGGCATCAGGATACTCGGCAGTCAACGCATCCGTAACACCTATAGCTCTGATTTGCCGATCAAAAGCTACCGCCTCACCTATTCGATAACCACTAGGGGTGTATATATAGTCTGCTATTACGATTTTCATATTAGTCTTTCTGGTTGGTCTTTGTTGGGTAATTATATCTTATTTTTCTTGCCGGCAAAGCAATGCTACATCAGGAAGTGAAGCGTTTGCTCTTAAAAAACTCATTAGTTATGCAAGCATTTGGTGAGACTGTGGTCATCACTTACGAGAGAGCTAGTCTTATTAAATTTTTTTGCCAACACCACTCTTAACAAACGCAACAAAATGCTCAAAAAGGGCACTTTGGTATTTATCTTTGTGGCATATCAGATAGAGATTGCGTTTGAATTGTAAGTTTTTCGGTATTACCTCGTATAGTTCACCCCTGTCAAGCTCTTTGGCTACTGATGCGCGTGATATGCAGGTGATGGTCTCTGGATTGGCGATGAGAATCTCTTTTGCCTCCTCAAACTCCTCAAACTCCATCACCACATCCAGATCTTTTGCCATCTTGCCGATAGTTTGCAAAAACAGCTCTCTCGTACCAGAGCCCTTCTCTCTGAGTAGCCATTTTTTGTCAAAGAGCTGATCGATGAAGAGTGTTTGATCTTTGAGCCTTTTGTCGGATGTAATGATCGCCAAACTATCCTCTCCCAGATGATGTGCCACTATCTGATCACTGTTGAACTCACTTTCGATGATACCAATATCTGCCTTGCCTATCTCTATGTTTTTGATGATGGTTGTTGAGTTTTGGATAGATTTTTCTATCTTCGCTCTTGGATTTTGGGTGAGAAAATCATAGATGATCTGAGGCAGTATAAAGTTGCCCGTAGTTTTGCTTGCCAGTAGCTTGAGTGTACCTGCCAGCTCTTTGGAGGAGAAGCGATCCCTTGCCTCAATGAGGGCTTGATAGTGCGGGTGTGTGGCGTCACTGAAGGCTCTGCCGCGTTCATTAAGTATCAATCGTTTACCGATACGATCAAAGAGCTTTTCACCAAGTTTGTTCTCTAGCGATTTGATAGATAGCGATATGGCTGATTGGCTAATGCCAAGGGCTTTTGAGAGTTGTGAGATGTGTGGCTCCTGCGTGAGACGATAAAAGTATCCAAGCTCTTTGAGTGTCAATGCTTATCCTTATTGAAAATATTTATGATTGTATCAAATATTATTAATTTTACAAAATGATCAATATCAGATAAAATACGCATCACATCAGACAAAGGTTCCATATGCCATTTACAGCGTCCAACAGAGCAGGCACTATTCAGGGTATCTTATTTGTAGCGATCTTTGCAGCAGCGGCCACAGCCACAGCGCAAATTGTCTGGATCAGGCATTTAGGTATCTCGCCGTTGGTGATTGGTATTGTGATGGGAATTTTTTATGCCAACACACTGCACAGCCATATCCCGCAGGCATGGGGCAGTGGGATCACATTCTCCGCCAAGAAGATCCTCAGGTTTGCTATTGTCTTTTATGGATTTAGGCTTACTTTTCAGCAGATAGCAGATGTGGGTCTGGAAGGCTTCATCGTATCGGCCACAATGCTAACTAGCACATTTTTGCTCGGCAGTTATATCGGGCAGAGATTTTTTGGTCTGGATAGAGATACCTCTATGCTCACAGCAGCAGGAGCAGCGGTATGCGGAGCCGCGGCAGTGCTGGCTACTGAGCCGGTGCTCAAAGCAGAGGGACACAAGGCGGCGATTGCTGTCTCTATGGTGGTGGTCTTTGGAACACTCTCTATGTTTTTGTATCCGATACTGTATGCTTCATTTATCGAGCACGCGCACGGCTTCTTGCATATGAGCCCAAAAGAGTTTGGCATCTATACCGGCGGCACGATCCATGAAGTAGCCCAGGTAGTAGCCGTACCCGCTTCAGTGTCGGGAGCCCCAGCTGATATGGCCAATGCAGCCGTGATCGTCAAGCTCACCCGCGTGATCCTGATCGCACCGATGTTGATACTGCTTGGGCTCTATCTCTCATTTCAAGCCAAGAGAGAGGGTGCAAAGGGAGATAAGCTGAAACTCGTCATCCCCTGGTTTGCCGTCTATTTTGTTCTGGTAGCGGGCTTCAATTCTCTGCACATCGTTCCGCCATCCATCGTCAATAGTATCAACACCATAGATACCTTCCTGCTGACTATGGCAATGACGGCACTGGGCATGGGCACAATCTTCGCCAAATTCAAAGGCTTGGGGCTAGCTCCACTCTATACCGCACTTGGGATGTATTTCTGGCTG
>CAMZLC010000103.1 GCA_947311605.1 uncultured Sulfurovum sp. | reverse complement strand
CAGCCATCGGCTATATCCTCTATTTTGGGAAGCTACTGACGGGTGTTTTTGCCTTTGGTGGCATGACGGTGTCCCGTTTTCTCTATCGGATGTACTTTACGAGCGAGGGCTTTTTGGTTCGATCGCAACGATCTCTTCGACCTATGTTTTTATGTTCATTCTCTTTGCTGCTTTCCTGCTCAAGAGCGGTGCCGGGGACTTTATCGTCGATCTCTCGACGGTACTGACCTCAAGGTTTCGTGGGGGTGCTGGACATGTGGCGGTATTCTCCTCTGCGCTGATGGGCACGATCTCCGGCAGTGCCGTGGCCAATACGGTCTCCACGGGCTCGATCACGATCCCCATGATGGTGCGCAATGGGTTCAAGCCGATCTTCGCTGCGGGAGTGGAGACAGCCGCCTCTGCAGGCGGACAGATCATGCCGCCCATCATGGGGGCTGGTGCTTTTATTATGGCACAGATCACACAGATCCCGTTTGTGACGATCATTCTGGTCTCTATCCTTCCGGCGATCCTCTATTTTGCCTCCATCGGATTCTATATTCATATCCATGCCAAAAAGCACCATCTGGAGGTGCAGGAGAGTGATACAGCATTGATGCCGATCCTCAGAGAGGGGGCACATTTTCTCATCCCGCTCAGCACGCTGATCGGACTGCTGATCTATGGTTTTACGCCGACCTATGCGGCAGGTCTCGCTATCGTAGCGATCATAGGATCCTCGTGGTTGACCAAGAAGAAACGCATGGGTATCCGTGAGATACTGGATGCCCTGGCACTGGGCAGCCAAAACATGATCGTCACCGGTGTGCTGCTGGTAGGTGTGGGGATCATTGTCGGGGCGATCAATATCTCCGGTATCGGCGTGATCTTTTCGCAGCTCATTATGGAGTGGTCGCATGGCCAGTTGATCGTGGCGCTCTTTTTGATCGCGATTGCTTCCTTGATCCTAGGGATGGGCTTGCCTGTGACCGCCTCTTATGTGGTGCTCGCTGTGCTCTCAGCTCCTGCGCTGGTAGGGCTGATGCTCTCCCCGGAGATGGCGGCACTGGTAAGCGCGGGCGTGGTGGTGCCCGAAGCGGTCAACTACCTACTTGCCGCCCATCTGATCATCTTCTGGCTCTCCCAGGACTCCAACCTCACACCACCGGTCTGTCTGGCTGCTTTTGCTGCAGCCGGGATCGCCGGTACACACCCTATGAAGACAGGGCTGCAGTCCTGGATACTGGGCAAGGGGCTCTATATCGTCCCGCTGCTCTTTGCCTTTTCACCGCTGGTAGCCGGAAGTTGGCCGGAGCGTTTTGAGGTCTTTCTCTTTGCCATGGTAGGCTTGATAGCATTTACGACCTTTATCGAGAATTTCTGGGACAGAAAGCTGTATCTCTGGGAGCGTGTATTGTTTGGGCTTAGCGCACTGCTGCTGCTCGGACAGGATTCACTCTTCTCACTCGAGAGCCATTTTGTACTAGTGCCAGATGTGCATATCGCAGGGATACTGCTCTTTTTCATCACGATGTTTATACATAAAACTTTAGGAAACAACCATGCAAACAACCATAGATAATCTTAGAAAAAACGGCTTTGAGGTCATCGAAGTAAATTCGGAAGATGAGGCATTAGAGGTCGCCAAAGGCTTTGTCAAGCCGGGACTAAAAGTGGGGCTTGGCGGCTCTACCACCGTAGCGCAGATAGGTCTGCTCTCCTGGCTGAGTGGGCAGGAAGATGTCCTGCTCAGCAATCAGTATGAAGCGGGTATCTCCATGGAGGAAAATGTCGAGCGCAGGCGGCAGGGTCTTGTGAGTGATCTCTATATTACCGGTTGCAATGCAATCACGCAGAGGGGGGAGCTCGTCAATGCAGACGGAGACGGCAACAGAGTGGCTGCGCAGATATTTGGTCCGAAAAAAGTCTTGATGATCGTCAGTAAAAACAAAATCGTACAGAGTGTCAAAGAGGGCTTTGGACGTATTCGTGGGATCGCAGCACCCAAAAATATCGAACGCATGAATGCCAAGGCCATCTCTATGGGTAAAGAGCCGCGCTACAACGAAGAGAATATCGCCAACAAATTTGCCTTTATCACGGCTGATAAACCGGGGAGAACCACCATTATACTTGTCTCTGAAGCATTGGGGTATTAGTGGTCGATTATCTGATCATCGGCGGCGGTATCATTGGGCTCAATGTCGCTATCACACTGAAAGAGCGGGAGCCCGCCTCCAAAGTCCTGCTTATAGAGAAAGAGAAAGAAGTGGGCATGCACAGCAGCGGCAGAAACTCCGGGGTGCTGCATGCAGGATTTTACTATACCGCAGACTCACTCAAAGCAAAGTTCACTGCAGAGGGAAACCGCGCCATGCAGGCCTTTTGCAGGGAGCGGGGCGTGGCGGTCAACACCTGTGGGAAGATCGTGGTCGCTACAGACAGAAAGGAGCTAGCTGGCCTGAATGAGCTCAAGCGCAGAGGTGAGCACAATGGCGTAACACTGGAGTGGCGCAGCGCGGAAGCACTGGCATCAGAGTATCCACAGATCAGGACCTACCAAAAAGCCCTCTATTCTCCCAGTACTGCCACGATCGATCCCAGAGCCGTCACGCTGGAGTGTGCCAAGGTGGCAAGAGAGCTGGGGATAGAGATACATACAGAGACCGCCTATCAGTGGCGTATAGGAAAGGGGAGGATCGGCACCACGACAGGCCTGATCACCTACAAAAAACTGATCAACTGTGCTGGGCTCTATGCGGACAAGATCGCCAAGGATTTTGGCTTTTCTGCGCACTATGTCATCCTTCCCTTTAAGGGCATCTACCTCAAGGACAGCCACAATGTCGGCGCATTGGGTACTAATATCTACCCCGTACCCAATCTTGCCAACCCTTTTCTGGGTGTACACTATACGCTGACTGTTGACAATGCGGCAAAGATAGGTCCTACTGCCATTCCAGCATTTTGGAGAGAGAACTACAGGGGTTTTTCCCATTTTGATCTGGATGAGATGCTGCAGATCCTCTACTATGAAGCCAAGCTTTTTGCGACCAATGCTTTTGGTTTTCGCTCTCTAGCGCTCTCAGAGGTCAAAAAATATGTCAAAAGCCACCTACGGGGACTAGGCGAAAAGCTGACACGCGAGATGAATCACAGCGGCTATGATCATTGGAGCACCCCCGGTATCCGCGCGCAGTTGCTGGATACCCGTACATTGGAGCTTGTGCAGGATTTTGTGGTAGAAGGGGATGCGCAGAGTGTGCACATTCTCAATGCCGTGAGCCCTGCCTTTACCTCTTCTATTCCTTTTTCGGAGTGGGTGGTATCGGAGTACCTGTAGCATATGTGGCCAAAGTATACTCCATCACTGCCTGTTGGCCTCTTCCAGTTGATCCGATATCTGTTTGAGCAGGGGAGGATAGTCCAGCTTGTCGAAGAATACTTCTACCATTTTGGGTCCTTTGCTAAGTATCTGCTCCTCTTGAGTTATGAGCTCACCATAGGTATGTGCGCTCAGTGTCTTTTTGATACCAAGAGCATTTGCAAGATCTAGATATTTCCACATAGAGATATCGTTATAGGGCTGCTCGGGACCATGAATTGCTCGCTCTATCGTATACCCATCATTATTAATGAGGAAAATGGTGATATCAAGCTGATGCCTGGCGATAAGACTAAGCTCCTGTGCTGTGAGCTGAATGGAGCCATCACCAATAAAAAGCATCACTTTGCGTGCCGGAGAAGCTATGGCTGATCCGACAGCAGCAGGCAATGTGTACCCGATAGAGGCCCAGAGTATCTGAGAGACAAAATCAATACCTGTAGGAAGATTCTGATGCAATAGCCCAAAGAGCGAAGTACCTGCCTCTGCTACGACAATATCCCCTTCATGGATAAACCTTTCAGCAATCAGTTGCCAGAAATAGCTATGCTCCAGTGGCTTTTTTGAGATGCTCAAAACATCAATGGCGTCACGGGGCTTCAGAGGAAAAATAAAATCCCTATGAAGATCCTTTGGTAGTGCCAGTTGCAGTGCTTCCAGAAGCATCTCTACGCTGATATCCATATAGAGCTCCTTGCCTATCTTGATGCCTTCTGGCTTGATGGAGATCACATTGGCACAATCAATCCCTGTGTCGATAAAGCCTCCCGAGTTCATATCTGTCTCAGTGGTTCCTATAGAGATGATGCAGTCAGCATTTTGCACAAGCTCCAGTATACCCTCACTGCTGTATCCGGCGGCATAGATACCCAGATAGTTTGGTGTAGCAATGTCCGTCTCATTGATGATGGATTTTCCCATGAGTGTGGTGACAAATTTAGACTGTGTTTTTTCAAGCAGCTTGGTTACCGCCTCTCTCCAGCCAAATCTTGCGATATTTATACCCAGTATAAAAATAGGTCTTTTGGCTTTTTTGAATCGCTGCACTATCGCCTCTGTAGTCTCTGGTACCCGGTATGTGTCCTGATTGATCCTCTTGAAGGTGATATGCGATATTGTTTTACTGATCTCCATATCCACTAGGTCGGTGGGGAGCCCTATATAGCAGGGCTTTTTCGTGGTGAGCATGTTGGAGATCACTCTTTGCAGTTCAGGCAGATAGTTGTGTGCAGTCAGGATCGTTTCGGCCCCGGAAATAGAAGAGAAGGAGTCGAGAAAATTATTTTTTTTATAGTTACCCAGCGTATGGTGCACAGGAACATCATTTTCCAGCAGGCTGCTATTGGGATAGCCTACAATATGCATGACAGGTACATTATGTGCATACGCACCCGCAATACCATTGGCAGCACTCAACTCTCCTACGCCATGTGTGGTGACCAGTGCTGCTATACCATTTTCTCTTGCATATCCATCTGCTGTATATGCTGCATTGAGCTCATTGCAATTACCTATCCAATCAACCTCCCCCTTCTCTACGATATAGTCTAAAAACCGCAGATTGTAATCGCCGGGCACACCAAACATATGTCTGATATTCAATTCCCTGACGATCTCCATGATAAAGTCTCCTAAAGTCATTTTCTTCTCCTTTTGATGCTTTGCAAACACCTATGCACCAAGCCTTTGCAGAATATGAAATGATTCTAATACAAAGCTTGGGTTAAAACTTGGGCTCCCAGTACTTCAGTCCCAAACTCTTTGCTACTGCTTCATTGGTGCACTTGCCGTCATAGATGTTGAGCCCATGCATGATATTCTGGTTTTCTTTGCAGGCGCGTTCGAGTCCTTTGTTGGCGATCTCCAGTCCATATTTTAGGGTATTGGAGGTCAGCGCCATCGTAGAGGTGAGCGACACGGCTCCCGGCATATTGGCGACACAGTAGTGTACGATATCTTCCACTACAAACGTCGGATTGTCATGATAGGTGGCCTTGGAGGTTTCAAAACACCCGCCCTGATCGATCGCCACGTCCACAATGACCGAACCTTTTTTCATGAGCTTCAGGTCCTCTTTGGAGATGAGCTTGGGTGCTGCTGCACCGGGGATGAGCACCGCACCGATGACCAGGTCGGCTTTTTGGAGACTCTTGACGATATTGGTACGGGTAGAGTAGAGCGTGGTGATCTGTGAGCCAAAGATATCATCCAGATAGGCAAGCCGCTGTGCAGAGATATCCAGGATCGTGACATTGGCACCCAGACCTACTGCCATTTTGCAGGCATTGAGTCCGACGATACCACCTCCGACGATCACCACATGACCCCGCTGCACACCGGGTACACCACCGAGCAATACCCCTCTGCCTCCGAAAGGTTTTTCCAGATATTTGGCACCCTCTTGGGCCGCCAGTCTTCCGGCGATCTCACTCATAGGGATGAGGCAGGGCAGGTGGCCACTGTCATCGGTGACTGTCTCATAGGCGACTGCCTTGACCCCTTTTGTCATCAGGGCTTTTGCCTGTAGCTCATCTGCTGCCAGATGCAGGTAGGTATAGAGGATCTGCCCTTCTCTGAAGAAATCATACTCTCCCGGCAGGGGCTCCTTGACCTTGATGATCATATCGGCTTCATCGAAGATACGCTGTTTACTGTCCACGACCTCTGCGCCCTGCGCCATATATGCTTCATCCTCAAATCCTGCGCCATGTCCGGCAGAAGTCTCCACGAGAACCCTATGCCCCTCGTGGGTATAGGCACCCACACAGTCTGGTGTCAATCCAACCCTATATTCATGTACCTTAATCTCTTTGATCAGTCCAACAGTCATAATAGATCCTTTAATTTTATTAAACTCTTTAAGTATATTAACATATATTCCCCGATAATGCAAGGTTTATTTAATAAAATTAAAACTATGCTATACTTTCAGTAAGGTAAAGGGGAAATATGGACACGCTCTTTCATGTAGGCGAAAAGATCAAGAAGATCAGACAGCAGATGGGTATCTCTGCCAAGGTACTGGCAAACAGAGCAGGCATCTCATCAGGGATGTTGTCTCAGCTAGAGAATGGCTCCACGCAGGGCTCAGTAGAGACACTAAGGAAGATCGCCAAGGTACTCGATACCACTATCGCTTCACTGTTTTCAGAGGAGAGCGAAATACCACATTCAGGCGCACACGAATCGCAACTTGTGGTGCGCAAAGAGGCACGCAAAAAGATCTCCTTTCCTGACCCGCTCTATAAATGTGAGCTGCTTGTACCAGATCTGCAGGGTGCAGTAGAATGTGTGCTGGTAGAGCTGGAGCCGCAACGCATCACCGATGAACTCCTGCCTCACACGAGAGGAGGAGAGGAGATCGATCTGGTCATCAGTGGTACGATCTCTGTGCAGCTGGGCGAAAAGTCCTACCTGCTGAAGGAGGGAGATACCATTCGCTTCAATCCCAAAACCCCTCACAAGATAGAGAACAAAAGTGATCTGAGGGCTTCCTACATCAGTATTATCACACCTCCCTCTTTTTAAGTCACTGCTTCAAGAAAAGCTTTCATGGGCGCCCCTTGACTTAATGGTGTTAGGGGGATGCGACTTTAGTCGCATGTCAGCGACTGAAGTCGCTGCTCCAAAAGTGCTTAACGTGATGGCAATGTAGGTGCCCCTTTATGTAGTCTCTCTAAGAAAGTATGCTATGATGCAGACAACACACTATCTGGAGGTAAGTAGCCAATGGCAAAAACAAATTATTCCTACGAAAAACGGGGTCGAGAACTCGAAAAGCAGAAGAAACAAGAAGAGAAGCGTCAAAAAAGACTGAATAAAAAAAAGGCAGATAGCGAAGAGGAGGCATCCGAAACTCAAGGATCTGTAGAGGATATAGATTGATGAGCGGCATGTCGGGGTGTATCATTCAGTATACTTTTCACTGCCTCAACTGAACAGAAAAAGAGTGCATCAAATACAGGGTTTAGCTTGGTTGTATCTGTATCTATCACATCAAAAGCTTGCAGGAAAAATCCTATGCCGTCCTCTTTTCTGGCAGGCTTAACGTGAAAAACGATGGGTTTTAGTGCGCGAACAAGATTGAGCACTTTCTTATAGTTTTTGGCATCTTTTTCAGGCAATAGGTTATCTTGCTTGCCTTCGTTGGTGCGGGCTCTTAGAAGAAGTTGAAGCTTGTCTGCAAAAATAGATTTATTCCATGAAATAGTGCCAAAATCCATAGTAAACTCACGGTTCTTGGCTGTGAGAGGATGGGGCTTAGTCTCCCTTATTGCTTCTAGAAGATGCAGGAAAAAGTTTTTTCCGCCAAAATTTTCGGCACATTGGAGAAGTTTTTGACGATGAAGTTTCTTTTCATCCTCACTAAGGGTACTGAAGTCGCACATTTTGACTTCCTTTATCTAATGGATTTATGGCATTATACCCAATAATGATTATCCTGTGTGGCACAAAGATCCAAATAGGACACTTTTAGTCTTTTTTGGCTATGATCCTGTATGGTAGAAAATATTTTTAAAGCACATAGGGGTGGCACAGTTCTCTTTTTGGGGAGAGTCACACACTTTACTGTTGAAGAACTGCAGCAATTCTTGCTGACACAAGGAATGGTTTATGCCGATAGCTATGCAGAGCAGGAGATCGCACTGCTGGTATTAAGCAGCAAAATAACACCTGCAGAGGAAGCACTCTCCTATAGCCTCTATGAGACCGGTGTGCCGGATGTGACACTGGAGAAGTTTGAGCAGACCATGAGTAAACATATCAAGCCT
>CAMZLC010000102.1 GCA_947311605.1 uncultured Sulfurovum sp. | reverse complement strand
CCTCAGCTGAATCTACCGTTCCATCATTTACAGTAAAGGTAAAACTATCCGTGCCATGATAGTCGGTATTTGGTGTATAGATGATTTTTGGTTCCGTACCACTGAGTGTGCCATGAGCAGGCTGAGATGTGATCATGTAAGTAAGTGTATCATTGTCTTCATCACTACCGCTAAGCGTAATACTCAGATTGCTATCTTCTGGAGTGCTGAGGCTTTGGGGTTGGGCGATGGGGGCATTGTTTGAGCTTGGGTCTGGTTCTGGATTTGGATCAATAGTATCATTACCTTCACAGACATTCACATATACATTGGCAATATTAGAATAAACACCAAAATTATCTGCTACTTTATAGGCAAAACTATCATGCCCGCAATAGTGCTCCTGGGGAAGATAAGTAATATTGGTATTTTCTATAGAGACCTCTCCGTGCTGTGGATACACAACAATAGTGATCGTTTTGGCATCTATTGCCCCATCACTGTCGGAGTCATTTTGCAATACATCGATCATTAGCCTGCCGTTTTCTGCGATACTCTTGTTGTCATCCAGAGCAACTGGCGGTCTGTTTTCATCCAAAAAATTATGGTCAGATCTCTCTCCGGGATGATCTCCGCCTCCACATCCGACTATCGCTACCGACAGAAAAAGCCCTATTGCAAACTTCTTGTACAACGATTTATTAAAAAACATACTTTGCTCCCATTGTGAATGAATGTGCCTCGACATCAACCTTTTCCGCTCGCCCCTGAAAGCCATTTCCACTATACAGATGGATATAGTCAACAAATAGCGAGCATGAAGAAGTGAGCGCATATGCGATACCCAATCCATATTGCAACCCCTCTTCATGCCGCTTGCTTTCCTTGATATCATTAAGAAAAACACTACCGTATCCAATTAGAAAATAGGGTGTATATTTCTGATAAGGGTACGAAAAACGTGCAAGCAGAGAGTAGCTGCCGAAATCAGCAGAAAAATCATTATTATCAGGATTGATGGTTGTGCCGTGTCTATAGATGATATTGCTCACATCTTTGGTGTATCTTCCTTCTATGGAAAAATAAGGATTGAACTTATATCCGGCAATAAGCTGAACAGGATGTGTTTGAAAATATTCGTTTGAATAATCATTGGACAGCCTTAGTGTGCCAAGCCCTATTCCAATATAAAGACCACTGTTTGCATCAATGACCTTTGCAATATCTGATAATGCCGGGGTAATATTTTTCCCTCCCCCTGCATAGATATATTGAGACAAAACCCCTAAAATAACCCATCGCATAAAACCTATCTGCATACTATCCTCCCCTTATTCTTATACCATACAGACACCCCTCACGACTAGATACCTGCATGTATATCTGGTCACTTATTGTACCATAAAGCACCAAATAAAAAATCTAAGGCGATGGCAATATAAAGTACGGCCATAAATCTAAACAAAAATGTCAATTCCCCAACCCTCTTCCTTCGTTTGTCCGGATACAATCAGGACTATCCCAAAACACCTGAAGATTCTTCTATTTTCATGGATCTGTCTCACCTTAAAGCTTAGGCAGCCCTCCAGACCAATCCTATCTCCTTGACAGAGATATCCCGCTTCTTGGGCTTGACAGAGAAGCTCTCGATCTCATAGTTGTCGATACTGTATGCTTCCGAGAGTGCTTCGATCTTCTCTTCCAGTTCCGTCTCGAGATCGTAGAGCTTCTCTTTGATCTCTGCGAGCTTCTCCTCTGCCCTGCTGACATCACCCCGCTCTTTGTAGGCGCGGCTGCTTCGGCTGATCGTGGTACCGATCTTGGTCGCCGTAGTGCGTCCAAAAAGTGCGCCCAGTATAGAGGCACCGACATTGAGCAGGGAGCTCATCTGGTCACCTTTTTCTTTCTCCACGCGTGCCTGGGCACGGGAGAGCTGATCCAGGAGGCGCCTCTCTTTTTTCTCATACTGCTCTTTGAGCTTCTCCAGCTTCTCCTCTTTGCGCTCATCCAGTTCACCCTGTACGGTGACCCGAAAATCCGAAAGCGGCTGATCCGCCTCTGACTCCAGACGCAACGCCCTGCAGCGGTACATCTCCAGTCTGCTGCTCCGGTAGAGATGATCCGTCAATGCGCGGGAAGCGTGCTTGAGTGCCCTGTCCTCCAGAGCGGCATCCGGGACAGCAGCATATCGGGCATCTCTGGGCTCTGATCTGGGAAGTCTGGTGAAATCCATCTCCTCCACCTCTGCATCCCCCCAGTCTATCGACTCTGGTCGCTCCAGATCCAGATAGAGCGAGCCTGTTTCACTGATCTCTATCCCCCGTCTGCCATCATGGTAGTAGACCTCCGTGTTGGCCGCCAGATAGGGGCGATACCGGTGCCGACCCGTGATGTCAACCTCATAGTACTGGTTGATGCTGCTGTCAACAGTGTTGACTCTTTTGTACGCAGTCTCTGGGTCTTTCAGAGGGACAGCCTCCTGAGTGTCTGTTGGCGGGACGGCAGCTTTTTGCCCCTCCATCAATGCACTGATTTCTGCTTTTTTGAGTGGCCCCTTGAGATAGCTCAGCACCCATCTCGTGCCGAACAGCCGAATATCTTCCAGATGTGCGGATTTGAGAAAGAACGTACGTTTTTTAAGATTGGCAAGCAGTGTTTCGATCTCTTTCTTGTCAAAAGCGGAGTCCATCTTGCCCCCCAATCCGTCGATCACCCTGTTGACATCCTGCGTAGTCTGCAGACGACCGATACACCAGGTGCCGATATTGGAAAGCCCTTTGTAGTCTAAGTCAACCGGGTTTTGCGTACTCAAAACGACTCCCACGCCATAGGCTCTGGCCTGTTTGAGCAGCGTGATCATCGGCTCCTTGGAGGGAGGATTTTTGACTGGAGGGAAAAAACCATAGATCTCATCCATATACAAAAGTGTCCTGAGCCTGTTTGAGCCGCTTTGCAGGCGCATCCATGCAATATATCTGTTGAGCAGTAGCGTCACAAAGAACATCCGCTCATCATCATTGAGATGAGAGATAGAGAAGATCGCTATTTTCGCTTTGCCGTTCTCGTCATACAGAAGCTTCTGGATATCCAGCGCATCACCGCTCAGCCAGTTGCTAAAGTTGGGAGAGGCGATCACGGCATTGAACTTGGTAGCGAACCTAAAACGCTCCTTGTCCGGATAGAAGCTCTCCAGGGGCAGTACGCCGATCTTTTTGAAGGGGGGATTGACGATACGTCCGACCAGCTCCTCGATACTGAGACTCCGCGCCTCCCTCCAGCCTCTGGCAATGATCTGAGAGAGCAGGATATACTCTTTGGAGTCCAGCGGATCAGCTTCGATCCCGATGAGCGAAAGCAGTCCCATGACAGCACTTTTGAGGTAGGAGGCAAAGTTGTCGCTGTCCTCAAGAATTCTGCTGTCCGGGAGTGCCAGTGCGCTCATGAGGTTGATCGGAATGCCCGATCGGCTGCCCGGGGTATAGATCGTCTTGTGGACACGATCGAAACGCGCAACGCGCTCCGTGCTCTGCCCCCAGCTCTCGATCCCCTCTTTCCAGAAAGAGGCTGTTTTGGTAGCATAGACTGCTGCATCTTCGCCTTTGGAGACTGCCTCATCTTTGACCCAGGGGACAAAGCTCTCTGCCCTAAATTCCGGATCAGTCAAGCAGAGGTTACCCATATCTCCCTTCGGATCAATGACAATAGAGGGAATATTGTCAATCGCCGCCTCCTCGATGATCCCCACACCCAGCCCTGTCTTGCCGCTTCCCGTCATACCGATAATTGCAGCATGGGTAGTGAAATTTTTGTTTTTGAGCAGTGTCAGGATATCCGTGGGCTCGAATGTTTTTCTGTCAACATCTTTGCCAAGATAAAAAAGCCCTGCTTTTTCATATATTTCTTCCATAGTGCTTCCTCATAATATAGTCATAGGGTATTGTAACGAAATGTAGTATAAAATGTAGCGAAGCCATTATAGCAATGAGAAGAAAATAATAAAAAGGGAGAAATGGAGAAAAATAGATAGAGCTCTAGGCAGAGTAGCCTAGAGTGTACAGAGGCGTCCTATGATGTGACTTCTATCTCTTGACTGGAGCTGTAGACTTTTACTTTACTGCCTTTTTGATTGCCTATGTTGACGTTGGTAATGGCTGGAGTAGTACACCCCGCTAGTATCATTGCGGCAATTGCACCGTAAATAATCTTTTTCATCTCTGCACTTCCTTGTTTTGCGCTAAATTTAGCCTATTGGCTCTGTGTATATGTATGTAATGGACGAATTTTAGCAGATTAAACCTCAAAATAAGTTTTATTTATCCAAATAACTGCATGGAATAGCATTTTTTATCCGCCCAGGGTCTATCTCAAGGCGCGTGTCCCATTTGCGTCTTTTGATAGAGTTCTCTTGCGCTTGATTGGTTTTTTCTTTTTGGGAGGCTGCTCTATCCCTTGGAGCATAAAGGTATACGGCTCTCCTCCTGCGGCCTGAAGCACGACCAGCACCTCTCCTTTTTTCCTGCTGACATCAAAGAGAAGCACATGCTTCATTGTCTGGTCGACAGCCACTTTGTGCTCATATTTCAAAGGAAGAGTATATCCGTTCCCCTCTACTCTCAGAAGCCGATTCTCTTCTTTTTCCACCAGCCAGCAGACCTTCGCCTGATCGAGACCATAGAGCGAATTCCCGGTATTATGAATACATAGGCGATCGAATGCACCTTTTTTGATCGTGAGGTTTCCGTCACTGTACATAATATCTCTATAGAGCACCATGATGATCTTGTCATTTTCTATCGCCTTGGTTAGGTGGTCAAATAGATGCTTATTGGAATTTCGCTGCATAGAAAGGGCACTATAGAGCCCCATCATCACGATTGAGAGAAGTGCTACGGAGATAAGCACCTCTATAAGCGTAAAGGCTTGACGCCTATTCATGTCCCGCTACCCGTCCATCAGTCCGACACGCAGTGCCTCTTCGTAACTCGTCACACCTTGCTCCATCATATCTCCAAGCTTGTCTGAGATCGTATGCATGCCATTCTTTTTCATCGCCTCTCGAATTTCATTATCATTCATGCCATTGGCGATCATCTCCTGCACTGTGTCGCCAATGATGAACAATTCCCCTACCGCCTGTCTGCCTTTGTATCCGGTAAAGTCGCATTCGGTGCATCCAACTGCCTGATAAAAGGTGGCATTTTCGTCCAGTCTGCACTCCTCCAGCACGGCAGAATCAAGGAGTGCAGGTACCTTGCAATGTGCACAGAGTTTTCTCGTCAGTCTTTGTGCCAGTACCCCGAGTAGCGTAGAAGAAAGTAGATAGCCCTCTATACCCATATCCATCAATCTCGTCAGAGAAGAGGTGGCATCATTGGTGTGCAGTGTTGAGAGCATCAAATGTCCGGTTAGCGCAGCCTGTATGGCGATTTGAGCAGTCTCCTGGTCACGGATTTCTCCTACCATAACCACATCCGGATCCTGCCTCAGTATAGAGCGTAATCCCGATGCAAAAGTGAGTCCGACCTTATCATTGACCTGTATCTGACTGATATTTCCGGTATTGTACTCTACAGGATCCTCAACAGTAATGATATTTTTGTCCGGTGAGGCAATATACTGCAAAAAGGAGTGCAGGGTCGTTGACTTACCTGAACCCGTGGGGCCTGTCACTAGAATCATTCCATGAGAATGGTTCAGAAGCCTGTAAAAGGCATCCGTCAACTCTTTTTGAAATCCAAGTTCCTCCAGACTGGGGATACTGTCACTCTGCATCAAAATACGCATCACCACGCGTTCCCCATAATAGGTCGGCAGCAAAGAGACACGCACATCCAGTGTTTTCCCGGAGATGGTGACCTGGGTTCGCCCATCTTGGGGAATTCGCTTTTCAGAAATATCCAGATTGGAGATAACCTTGATACGATTGATGACCAGCGCTATGATCTGTTTATCCAGGTCAATATGTTTTTTGAGTGCACCGTCTATCCGGAAGCGCACCTCTCCCTTGTGCTCTTTGGATTCGATGTGGATATCACTGGCACCTTTTTTGATCGCCTGAAAAAACAGAGAGTTTACCAGTTTGATAATAGGTGCAGACTCTTCACTCGAAAGTAGATCCTGTGAATTTTGGATAAACTCCAACAAGTCAGATTCTGCCTCAAATAGCTCATCAGAGCTGGTTTCCATTTGATCAAAATCACTGCCCGTCTGTATCTCAAGAAATTTATTTTTCAACCGCTCAAAGCTGCCTTCGTCCACCAGATAAATAGGGTAATCTCTATGGAGCATTGCAAGATGATTCAGTCCATTTCCAAGCTGTGCCTGATGCATAATGGCAACATCTTTGCCTTCTATTTTGGCAAATAAAAGGTTGTGTTTGATGGCCAATCGATGGTCAATTTCTTCACTCCATGCTGGCTCCAGATTCACATTTTCTAGAAAAGGAAATTTCATAAATACGCCTTAGTTTCCATCGAAGAATCTTCTTTTGATTTGCTTGTTCTTGCCTGCTGTGCTTCTGTTGAAATGTGAGCGACCTTCCCTCTTCAACCTTCGCTCCTCCCATTTTTTCCTTCTCTCAAGCCTTCTTTTTTCAAATGCTTCCCGCTGAAGCCGCTTTAGACTTTTTTTGCTAGCCGTTTTTTTGGAGAGTGGTTGTGGCTTTTTTTCAGGAGCGACCCGTACTGCTTTTGGGATTTTTTCTGGGATTTTTTCCTGCACCTGTATTGTTTTTTGGGCGGGCATCACATGTGTTTTTTCTAGTTTCGCTTTAGCGATAGGTTTCTTTTTTTTCGGTGTTGCTCTTCTCTCTCTCTGGACCTTGGCAGGTTTTGTTGCTGGCACAGGAGTAGATCTCTGCCCTCGTCTAAAACCCAGCATCCTCATAGCATCCTGCTCCTCCCCATCACTTCTTCTGCTTTGTGATGCGGAAGAGGTGCTTCCTTTCAATTTTTTCTTGATATATTTGTTGTAGCGTGTCTGAATCGCGCTCAATTTGGAGAGCGCCTCTTTGAGTTTTACTAGATCAGAGCTTCTGCGCACGATATAGGGAGTTAGATAGATGACAACATTGACTTTGCTTTCATTTTTTCCGTCACTTCGGAAAAGTGACCCTATGATAGGAAGGTCACCCAGAATAGGTACCTTGCTCGTAGTGCCATAGCCAGAACTTTTGATCAGCCCACCCAGGATAATTGTCTGTCCATTGCTGACAATGGCATTGGTATTAACCTTGCGCTTGGTGGTTGTAGGGCGATCCGCAGAAACGGAAGAGCTCAGATCCACATCTTCGATATTCGCCTCCACCGAAAGTGTTACTTTGTTGCGACTGGAAAGTCGCGGCTTGACCTTGAGCGTGATGCCTATATCTTCACGGGAGTAATTATTCCTTACCACGTCATTTTTGTTGTCACCCGATGCAGAACTGGTGAGGATCGAGCGCACCTGCCCCACATAGATCTCCGATGCCTTATTGTTTGTGCACAGGACGGATGGCTCACTCAAGATATGCGCAGCACCATTCTCTTTGAGAAGATCAATACGCGCGCCCATTGCCAACAGTTTATTGCCAGAAAAACTAAAGCTTGCTCCGCTAGAGGCATTACTGTCCAGAAAGCTTAAAAAGCTGCTAGGAATCTCCAGTGCAGAGGCGCCCGTACTGCCAGAGAGGCTGAAGAGCCCTTTTCCGTCAGAGACACCCCCCGCCGTAAAGCCATATTTAACACCGATCTGTTCTGCTTTGCCCATATCGATCTCTACGATCTTGGCTACGATATAGACCTGGGGCTTCTCCACATCAATGCTTCGGATCACCTTGCGTATATTTTTGATCTGATCCCCCGTAGCCAATACGATCAGGGCATTGCGCTCTGCATCTCCGACCACCATAGCTTTTTGTGGTGGCTTTCCGCCTTTTTTGACCGTTCTGCTCGCCATGCCGTTCATCTGAGAAACCAGCTTGCTCAGGATCTTCTCCATATCTTCTACATTGGAATTATTGAGTGGAATTACATACATTTTCTGCTCGACGGTGTCCCCTTTTTGATCCAATTGCTTCACATAGCGAATCATCTTGTTGACATTTTCTTTTTTACCCACGAGTATGATCGCGTTGGTGGCATCATCTTTGAGTACATCTACTTTTTCACTGGGGATAGTTTTTGGAAAAAGCTGCCCAGCCATCTTTACCGCATTGGTATAAACAGCCTTGGCGCTGGCATGTCTGAGCTTAATGAGTGTTGAGCCTTTTTTGCCTGCGCCCTCTACCGAGTCTATGATTTTCTTGATTGCTTTTAGTGTTCTGGGGTAAGCCGTAATAGAGAGTACATTGTTGTTTTTGAAAGAGACTACTTTGGCATTTTTGTGAAGGAGAGGCTTGATCTTGGCGCGAATGACTGCTGCATTGGAAGTCTTGAGTTTGAAGAGAACGGTTTTAAGTGTTTCTCCGCTGATCTTATTGTCAACTGCCAATCCCATTCCTGCTGCTTCCGAAGACTTTACCACCTGCATAAAATCCCCCTGATTCACCAGAGTGAAGCCCTTGTTTGAAAGGATGGCATTGGCAAGCTGAATGAGGGAACTCTTCTTGATCGGCTGCGTAGAGACAAAGTTAATCTTACCTTTGAGCGGGCCATTGATCAAAATGTTTTTGTGTGTGATTTTGCTGACCATCTCCACAAAATCTTTGATATCTAGGTTTCGAAAGTTCACCTTGACGGTCTCTTCTTGGGTTGCTGCATGCATCATGGTCAAGCTGGTTATCATGATCAATAATACTTTATTTAACTTCATATTCCAATTCCTTCTCTTCATTTTTTCTGATTACAGTAATCGTCGCACCCTCTATGGTATCGGCTGTTTTCAGGATACTCATAGGACCGTTAAAGTCCACGATCTCTTCACCGTTGATCGCCTTGATCACATCGCCTCTCCGTAGACCTAGTTTATTCAGTGGACTACCTCTACGAATAAATCTGACTTTATAGCCAAGCATTTGGCCTGCTCTTCTGACTGGTCTCAGTCCTATGTCTCTCATGGCTTTGTGCATATCAGAGACATAGGTTTTCAATAGGCTTCGAGGGATTAGCTTGACACCATCACGGCTTGATATCCCTGTGTCTGCCTCCTTGGGGGCTTCCTTGTCATTTTTCCCAACGGTCTCTATGGTACCGATGACGGCATTGTTGTTTTGCGCCTTTTCAAAAAGCCTAAGGACATACTCTTTCCCTGCTTTTTCAAAATAAGCCTCTTTGGCTGAGGCGCGCTTGAGCATAAAGCCATCTATCTCGTCGCCATTGGAGAGAATGTGGCTTTTGCCTTTTTTAAGCAGTGTGACGATGCAGCCGCCCGTACTGCTATATATCCCTACCAATTGCATATCTTTGATGGAAGATTCCCTTTTCCCGGGCTGCTTGGTCGGACTTTTTACTTTTGGCAATGCTACATCTGAAGCAAATCTATAGCGGTAATGCAAGGCGCTCTTTGCTCTGCCTGATTCTATCTCTACCCCCTTTTCGGGAAGGTAAATATAGGCAACAATTACCCAGAAAAGCTTTGCAAATACTGCCACAGCCAATAGCCAAATAAACAGTGAAAGAGCCTTGGTATTAGAATCCGGATTCATATACCCATCCTTTTTTGCTCTTTTTCAAAAATTTTGCAAAAGTACCGATTGTGCCATCTTTGGCAATATTCAGATGAATCATGCGCTTCTTCAGGCGGATCTCGCCCTCTACGGCGCCCAGACTGCTTTTGCTTGTAAGATACACTTCAAGAGGAGACAGCACCGAATGGGTAGCATGCAGTACATTCACCTTCAACTCCGTGGGCAGACCTCGGGCAATCTGAAGGTCGTAAAAATTTGCTTCCGTATAAAACAGTATACTCCATAGTGATATCTCCTTGGCTGTAGCAATGGATGCACCGCCGAGATAGAAGGTGGGGTGCTCTACCGTAAGCCCTAAGAGATTTTCCTGAAGCACCTCTCCTGAAATCGTAATATTTTGCGCAGAGAGTCTCTTTTCCAGCAGGAAATAAAGCTCTTTTTTTGGCATAAAAAATACTACAAACAGCGGCAGAACAATAAGCAGTATGACTATATTTCTCACCATTTGCATCGTAACTCCAATCGATAGTACAGTCCATCTCTCCCGATAGACATCTCTGTGATCTGCACAGGAATACTGGCAATATATTTGCCTGTGACCCTATTCAGCTCATTGCCATTGAGGCCCTCAAGTAGGATATGTGCTTTCTGCTTCTCTACTTTCAGTATCTTAATTTTTATCGCAGGAAGATAGGTCTTGATCTCATGAAGTTTTTGGGGAATTCTGCTGTTCTTTTGCCAAAGGTTTTTCATGGTTGCAATATCTTCAATCTTTGAAGCCATCTGAGTTGCCTCTGTACTGCTTTCTTGAAGTTTGGAGAGTTGATAGTTTCTGTAAAGCAAAGCGCCTACCAACAAGAGAAATGCCAACAGGATCATGCCTTCATTCTGGTATCGACGAAGCATCACAGTACTCCTTGCAGCTTCAGACTGCTGTTTGTATCTATTGCCTTCAGCCCCTGAGACTTTGCATACGCTTTGAGTTCTGCTATATGCTGCTTGTCCGCAGTAATACTTGCCTCATAATGATTGATATCGATCTTCAATGTATCAATCTTGGATGCTTTGCTGGTCAGTCCACTGATCTCTTTTAGGCGATCTCTTATCTTTCTTTGTAGGCTATCGATCTTATGATTGCTCTCATAGAGACTGTTCAATACCATGGTGGATTTGCCTTCCAGTTGCGGATATCTCTGCTTGATATTTTTGATCCTTTGCTCTACGGAGGCTATAGCATTGTGGTGACGCACCCCTTCAACGGTATATCCTATGGCCAGTGTGCACAATAGTGCGGAAATGGTGGCTGCCTGTTTCGGGTTGACCCATGAGCGTCTACTCTGAGAGGGTGCAATGCCTTTTTCTGGTCTAAACGCACCGGTGAGAATGCCACACTCCTCCACGTCCACAATACTTTTTGGTAACATCACTACGGTATCATCAACGGTAACAAGCGCATTACGCTCATCCACCGAGACGGGGTGGGAAAAATGCTCTTTTGCCTGTTGCGCAAAGTAGAGTTTGTTGATCAGATTTTTCGGCAGACCTTTCTCTTCGAGAAAAGATTCGATCTTTGCCATATCATAGGCGATCAGCACCCAGTCATCATCCTCTTTGATAGCAGCGTAGCTATAATTGCCTGCACCCGTCAGCTCATCCAGTATGGCAGGAGCCAGACGCACAGCCTGATGCTGATAGCTGACGGGCAGGGACTCTTTTTTGAAAATATAGAACTGTGGTGTGAGCATCAGGTCATAGCGCTTGACCCTGGTGATATGTGACATATCCCTGTGTACCAACAAAAGCTCCTCATTTGCCCCCAGAAAATTCAAAACCCTCTACCTTTCCATGTATATAATTAAAAGTGAAGCTATAGCTTCCTTTCCTAAAAGTGTAGGATCCCCTACACTGTGCCACTGCCAACGTATTTTTTGAAAAGAGCCATTTATAGGTATCTCTACTCTCTCCAATCTCAGCCAGAAAACCGTTCAGTTCCCCTAGCGTATAGTCCTCCTGTACCACATTTGGATCCACGTCATACAAGAGCGCCAAAAGTGCTGGCGAAATAAAGTCACCATCTACTTTCTTTTCGTGTGTACCAAACCCGAAATAGCGCTGCCACGGTATGCCGTATACCCTATTGTCATCCGTTTCAAACCGATAGTCATCCAGTAATTCCTGAAACTTTTTGAAGGTGATTATACCCTTTTTTCTATTGATTCTGCTTGGTATGCCAAAAGTACTGCCGCTACCTGATTTTAAAGCAGCAGCAATCTTTTCCTTGAGAAGTCCTGCATCTCTCAAATTCACTTTGTCTGTGAGCATATCAAAGATAGAAGACGCCAATGCGTAGGCTTGTTGATTTTTTGCCCCATCCCCCAAGCCCAACCATGCAATGTTAATGCGGTCTGCCAGCGGTTTACAGCTGATCCCCATACTGAATTCTCCACTTTCTGCATTCAGAGAAAGAGGGGTTTCAAAGAGTGTTTTCATCGTATTTTTCGAGGGCCTCTTTCCCAATATCTGCCGCAGAAACCGTGAGACATCCGTACTGAGCAGATTGGCTTGTATCATCGCGGCTTTGACCTCAGCTTTGCCTCTGGCAACATCAAGATACTTGAACATTACTCCCATCAAAGCAATCATAGTAGCAATGACCGAGAGCGTGATAAGGAGCGTGATGGCAGAGCGCATTTTTTACCTATCCAAAGCTTGATTTAATTAAAGTGGCTATAATACTATCTAAAATTTACTAATCAAGGGATTATTACCATTATGAGAAAAGCATTCAGTTTGATAGAACTCCTTATTGTTATCGCTATTTTAGGACTATTGGTAGGATTGATCGGGCCTGCATTGATCGACCAGTTTGGCAAAGCGAAAAGAGATCTGACCTGCACACAAATGGGGGGCATCAGCCAGACATTAGATATGTTCAAGCTAGATAACGGGGCCTATCCTAGCACGGACGAAGGGCTGGAGGCGCTAATCAGCAATCCAGATGCCGATAAGTATCCAAACTACTCCTCTACGCCCTATTTTCAAAAGGGAAAGATGCCAAAAGACTCCTGGAAAAGAAAGTTTGAATACATCAGTGCAGGAAATGATTTTGATCTCATTAGTCTCGGTGCAGATGGCAAAGAGGGTGGAGAGGGAGAATCTGCTGATATCTATCTCAGCAAATGCCAAAAATAGATGAAAAAGGGCTTCTCCCTGATAGAGCTCCTTATTGTGATCGCTATCATATCACTCTTTGGTTTTTTGGTCTTCGACTTTCTCAAAAAAGTCGAGATCAAACAGGATCCCTACAGCATCAAAAATCTTAAAAAAGTCTTTCAAGATTATGGAGATATAGAGTTGCTGTGCATCGACAAGTGTGCACAGTGCTTTACCCATACTCCAGGTAGCGATGCTCTGCAGGAAGCAAGTAGCGACCTCAAAGAGTTGCAGGCCTACACCGTAGACAAAAACGACAACCCCCTAAAAATAGAGTTTGGACGCACGAAAGACCGTCGCATCTGTTTACGCTACAGACACTATGCCAATGGAAGCAACACGCAGATCATCCTCGAGTCAGAGGGAAAATTCTTCTACTTCCCTAGCTATTTTGGCGAAGTCAGTGTCTACGAATCTGCGGAGGATGCTGCTGAGGCATGGATCAAAGGAAGTGAAATACTGAGAAGCAAAGGAAACTATTACTGATGCGAAAAGCATTTACCCTTATGGAAATCATGGTCTCTGTAGTACTGATCGCTATCGTAGTGCTCGGGATCATCAAGATCCAAAAGGAGAATATCTTTATGGCAAAATATATTGCCGGGCGGGTGCAATCAGAGCTGAGCAATACACTTTTTCTGAGCAAAACAGCGATGCACTACAATAAAGATGAAAAAGATGCCTATACACTCCTCAGCCATATGCGCATACGCAACGACAAGAGCAAAGAGATCCTGAAAAAGATCACACGCAAGATCTATATCACAGAGCCCTTGCCTATCGGTGAACTGCCTATCCCTATAGAGCTGAGAGCCGTCATGCTCAAGAGTGAGTACTCCGCAAGATTTTACCGGATCAAAAGATAGTGTCTCGCCCCTCTCAAAAAAAGATAAAAAAGCAGCAATCCTGTCGCCATCAAAAGAAGATTGCCAAAGAGATCATGGTAGAGAGGGAAGTCTGGTTGCTTCTTGACAAAATGCGCTACCATCAGCAACCTGACAATATTGATACTTGTAAGCACCAAATATCCCACAAACATCCATCTGACTTTATGTATCCACTCAGCAGGATAGGCCAAAATCGCAGAGAAGAGTACCAATATCGGTATCATCCCGTTGCAGGCCTTGGTGATAATAATCTTATAGTGAGGGTTCACCATGATATCTATCCCTCTGAGTTGCCCCTCTTTCAATCCAAGTTCCAAAAAAAAGAGTGTAAGCTTTGTCTGATAATAGTTAAGAAACTCCGCCACAGGAGAGAGCTCCCAGTACAGCACTGCGAACAGCAGAGCCAACAGTGCTAAGTATTGGTAGCCAAATTGTTTCATGACCATAATAGTAGCATAACTTTATTACTCTAACAAAAAATGGCTATAATACTATCCATTAGAAAATTTATAAGGGATACCTATCATTTATGCTCTATAGATACAAAGGTCTCGATCAACATGGCAAAACAGTCAAAGGCACTATCACTGCCAGTGGTATCGAAGAGGCAAAACAGAAACTTAGATCTCAAAAAATATATTACAACGCCCTTGAAGAGACCAGGCAGCTCTCTCTGGAAGCTTTCTCCAAGCGAGTGATGCCAGGGACACTACTCAGTAGTTTTTCCAAAGAGCTCTCCAGCTATCTCAATTCGGGAATGACCATACTCACTGCGCTCAAACTCATGGAAAACCAGCACCAGGGCGAAAAAAAATACGCCTCTTTCCTCGGTGTGACCCGTACAATGATCGAAGAGGGAAAATCACTCTATGTGGCACTCAACGCACAAAAGATCTACGCGCTGCCAGATTTCTTCCTGCAGAGCCTGAAGGTGGCAGGACAAAGCGGAAAGATGGTAGAAGTGTTGACCAACATGAGCACCTTTTTTTCGGCACAGAACAAAATCAAGAAGCAGGTCAGCAATGCCATGGCCTATCCGATCTTTATTTTCATTGTTGCCATTGGCATGTCAGGCTTTCTAATCAGCTTTGTCGTACCCAAGATCATCGGTATTTTTCAGGATACAGGACAAGAACTTCCTGCTATCACCCAGTTTGTCCTCGGCATCAGCGATTTTTTAACCGCACATTATGCCGCCATACTGCTTGGCTTTATCTTCTCGGCACTCTTTTTCAAGTTTGCTTACGGAAAGACGGCCTCCTTTAGGCTGCTCATGGATGGCATACTCTTAAGACTCCCCGTTTTTGGCACTTTGATACAGAATCATGAACTGGGAAGATTCAGCTATATTCTGGCACTGATGCTGGACTCGGGCGTCTCCTATGCCCAAGCGGTACAGCTGGCCAGCACCACCTTTAGCAACAAAGCGATGAAGCTTACCTTTCATCAGGCCTCAGAAAAGGTACTCGAAGGCAACAAGCTCTCCAGTGCCCTTTATATGATCAAGGGCTTTAAGCCTAAACGCAACTTCCTGCAGTCTTTGGCGCTGGGAGAGGAGTCCAGTGAAGTAGCATCGATCCTTTCCAATCTCTCCACCCTTTATAGTGAGGAGAATGAAGATAAACTCAAATTGCTGTTGAGTCTTATGGAGCCTTTTATGATGCTCTTTATCGGTTTGGTAGTAGGGGTGATCGTGGTGGCCATGCTGCTGCCTATTTTCAGCATGAGCGCAAACTTCTAGGGAGAGAGGCATGGCGAAACAGAGATTTAGAGATATCAAACAGGGGAGGGTGACGCCGGAGACATACAGAAAGACAGGTAGCCAGAAAACAAAATATCTCAGAGCCTCCCTTGGAAATCGTCTCAAGGCAGCCATTACTGACAGTTTTATGCTGCTTATGCCACTCATGTATATCGTCTTCTACCTTATCTTTGACAACAGAGAAGGCTTTGCTGCCCATAAACTTCTGGGCTGGATCTACATACTCATCCCGCTGATTGTCATCCAGGTGCTTTTTATGAGCCGAAGCAAAGAGGGGCAGACCCCGGGTATGCGAGCTTATAACTTGGCGCTAGTGGATCTCAAGACCCGTAAGAAACCGGTGACCGGCGTCATTATCTACCGTCAAATGCTGACACTGCTCTCCCTCGTCACCTTTGGATGGGCAAGCATGTTCTTCCGCAAGGATCGCCGTACGCTGCACGAGCTTCTCTCGCACACAACCCTAGATCAGCTCCCCGACAAATCCTCTCCCTCGGTACCGAAACCTAAATGACCCCCATGCCGTATCAAAAGGTCCTTGGGGCAACACCCCTTTTTGCTACCTTTTATTTTTTCTATTTTGCGCTGGTCGGTATCTATATTATTTTTCTTCCAAAACTGCTACTTGGCAGTGGGTTTACTGCTACCGAAGTAGGTATCATCTATGCTTCCGGGCCATTTATGCGCTTTTTGCTCCCTTTTCTGTTTCGGCATGCCATCCACCTGACCCACCGTGTCTATAGGATCTCTCTCTGTGGCGGGCTCTTTTCCTCCCTGTTGTTCTTTGTGACCGTTGATACATTTTGGGGCTATCTCATTGCCAACCTACTCTTTGGTGCGAGTGCCGGTGCCATTCTTCCTTTTGTGGAGACAGTCGCCCTGCAGGTCATCTCCAAAGAGCATTACGGCAGAGTGCGACTCTGGGGCTCTGTCGGATTTATCACGGTGGCACTCTCTCTTGGCAGTTTGATCAATACGCCCAGGGAAGGCATCGTTTACCTAAGTAGCGCGGCATTGGCGACCCTACTCTCCGGATTTTTTATTGTACGCTACGACAAAGAGGCAAAACCTGATCAAAGCATCAAAGAGACCAACCGAGGTTTTTCTCTGACAAAATACTGGGCCTTTTGGCTTAGTGCCTTTCTACTGCAAGTAAGCTTCGGGGGCTTTTATAACTTTTTTACCATCTATGAGACGGCACATGGGCTTTCGCTACAGACAACTGGATACCTGTGGAGCTTTGGTGTGCTCTGCGAGATCGTACTTTTTTATTATCAGGGGCCACTGTTGCAAAAAAATCTCTTGAGCCTGCTAAAGTTCTCTATCGCCACTGCAGCAATACGCTGGGGGCTACTCTACTTCTTTCCTGGGTCACTTCCTGTGGCCTACCTCTCCCAATCTCTGCATGCATTCAGTTTTGCCCTCTACTACACAGCCGTGATCTCTTATGTGTACGATCTCTATGTGCAAAAAAAACTGGCGCAGCAATTCCTTCTGGGGCTTACTTTTGGTCTGGGCGGTTCTGTGGGTGCCGTGATCGCAGGAAAGATCTATGATCAGCATAGTGGGCTTCTATTTGGCTTCGAGGCGAGCATGGCAATCCTTTCTCTCCTGGCACTGCTACTACATCAAAAGCGAAAGGAGCATATCATACATGCACACTGACCCACCCCAAACAGCTGTCATCTTTGCCGGAGGGAGAAGCAGTCGCATGGGAAAAGACAAGGCACTGCTTCCTTTTGGGGAATACCCGTCTATGGCAGAGTTCCAGTACAAAAAACTGCTGCCGCTTTTTACCGCGGTGCATCTCAGTGCCAAAACAGACAAATTTGACTTTGATGCCCCTGTGATCACAGACCGCTATCCGGAGAGCTCTCCCATGGTGGCGCTGGCTTCTCTTTTTGAAGCACTTGATGCAGAGGCGGTATTTATACTCAGCGTAGATATGCCTATGATTGGCCAAGAGGAGATAGAGACACTACGCAGACGGTATCGACAGCAGCAACCAGATATTCTGATCGCCAGAAGCCCTAGAGGGCTAGAGCCCCTTTGCGGCATCTATCGCCGATCTATCCTGCCTTGCGTACATACCCTGCTTAAGCAGAGTCAACATAGAATGCGCGCACTGCTTGATAGCGTAAAAACAGAAACAGTTTATTTTGAAAACATTACGCGTTTTGCCAATATCAATACACCCGAAGAGTACCATGCTGTACGCCCTTAGGCACCCCATGGTGTACTGAACTTCCCCTGGCTATTTGGCATTACAGAGTTCGCACACCATCGCTTCACCAATCATTTCCTTGGAAAATCCCAAGAATTTATCAAACAGATCACTGTGATACTTGTCTTTGTGATACAGCGCATAAAAACTTCTGGTACAATTAAAATTTTTGATATTTACCCTAAAAAGCTTTCCCTCTTCTATCTCTGTCTGTGCTGCCAATGCTGATAGGCAGGTAAAAGATTTACCGCTTTGTAAAATGCTTTTGATAGACTCAGTATGCCCCAATTCTAAAAAGATATTCAAACAAAATGCTTTCTCTTTGATATACTCCAAAAAGGTTTCCCGTGCACTGCTTCCCTCCTCTCGCAGCACCCATCTCTCTCCAGCAAGCGCCTCCAGATCATAAACACCTTCGGCATACTCTTTGTTGGCAGTGACCACGATTAGCTCATCAAATCCTATACGCTCAGAAATAATATCACTGTCTTTTTCCAGAGCCTCCACAAAGGCCATATCCAGTTCTCCCTCTTTGACCATAGAGGCGATCTTACGCGTGTTGCCCTCTTTGAGCTGTATCTTTACATCGGGGTAATCACTCATATAACGACAGACGATAGGGGGCATCAGATAATCCACGATTGTTGTACTCGCACCTATCCTGACTGTGCCTTTGTCCTCGGTATTTTGGAATTCATACTCAATGTCCTCCAGTCTCTTATAGATGGGCGCTATCGTATCATGAAAATTTCTCCCTACTTCATTAAGAATCAGCTTTTTATTGATACGGTCGAACAGAGGCCTTCCTAGTATATTTTCCAGCTCTTTGATGGACATCGAGATAGCAGACTGACTTAAGCCCATTGCTTTGGCCACATGTGTAAGGTGACCCTGTTTCACCACATTTAGAAATATCTCCATTTGTCTCAAGGATAGCTTCATCGGAACTCCAAAATAATCATAATTCTAGTATCATATCAAAAAAACTTATAAATCTATCTTCTTCTATAGCTCAATGCTTCCAAAATGTCCGACTTCCCTATGTCTACATGCGCATTCAAGTCAGAAATTGTTCTGGCAATCTTCTTAAGACTTGCGATACTGCGATGGGAAAGAGCAAATTTTCCTATAGCACTCTCAAGCACACGGCTTCCTTCAGCATCCATGATGCAGTATGTCTCGATCTCCTCTTCGCTCAGCTTCCCATTGAGTCTCTTTTGCCCTCTCTCCTTCTGTCTTTCAAATGCCCGAAGCACTGCCAGATGCATCTGTGAAGAACTGATATCGCTCTTATCTGTACTAGAGACCTCTTGCATGACCACAAAAAGATCTATCCTGTCCAAAAAGGGATCACTGAGTCTGTTCCGGTATCTTTTTATCTCCACCTCAGTGCAGCGGCACGCCTTGGTCTTGGAGAGCATATTGCCACATGGGCAGGGATTTTGTGCAGCTACAAACATGATATCTGCTTCATACTCTATCTTCGCATTGACTCTGGATATCAGCACCCTGTGATCCTGGAGCGGCTCCCGCAGTGCCTCCAACACCTGCTTCGAAAAGTGTGGCAACTCATCGAAAAAAAGCATACCTTTGTGCGCCAAGGCCACCTCGCCAATACGTGCCTGCGTCGAGCCTCCACCAAAGATGGAAGCAGAAGTAGCCGTATGGTGGGGTGCACGCATTGGTCTCACGGGAGAAAAGTCAGGCGTGGTGCCATCAAGAAACTGATGCTTGGCAATAGCCAGCATCTCCTCTTCGATCAGTGGAGGCAATATATCTTTGAGCCGTTTGGCGATCATGCTCTTCCCGCAACCAGGATTACCCTCCATAAGGAAGTTGTGCATGCCTGCTGCTGCGATCAGTGAGGCTCTTTTGGCAACGCCCTGCCCTTTGACATCAGAAAAATCACTCTGGTATTGCTCCTTATAGTAGTATGCCTCCTCTCCTATTTCCATTTTTTTAGCCTGATAAGAAAATGTCTGTATATTGGCAGAAAAACGCTTTTCGCGCACTATAGCTATCGTTTCACTCAGTGTCTCAACGGCGATAAAATCTACCCCAGAAATATGACTAAGGTGGACAATAGCCTCCTGTGGCACGATCGCCCTGGAGATCAGCCCCTGCTCTTTGAGCGAAAGTATCAGAGGGAAGAGCATAGAGCTCGGCTTCACCCTGCCATCCAATCCTAACTCACCAAAGACAAATAGCCCCTCCTCGTCAATCGTGGTTTTGTTCAGTGCAATGAGCAATGCGATAGGAAGGTCAAGATGGCTTCCCCGCTTTTTGAGCTCTGAGGGACCAAGTGAAATCGTTATCTTGAGGGGAGGAAACACAAAGTCATTGGTAAGCAGTGCGGCCTTGGTGCGCTCTTTTGATTCCTGAATGTCATTTCCTGCCAGACCTACAATAGCAAACCCCGGTAGACCCTTGGTGAAGGTGGCCTCGATATCAATCACTTTTGCCTGTGTACCCTCCAGTGTGGCACTTGTCAACCGATTGACAATGGTCTCATTTTTCTCTGCTGTTTTCTCCGAAGGGAGTGTCTCTTTTGGTTTTGCATTCATCTCTCTGCCCTCATGATAGTGTCACACTATTGTAGTCAAAAAGGAGAGGGTTCTGTAAAAATATGTCAAATTGTCATATTTCTAGAAAAGAGGGGAGAGTAGAAAAAATGGAAAAGTGCTGTAGCCGTATGTAAAATATTCGCTACTTCTCGCGCTTCTTCCACTCTTTTTCAAATTTTTTGCGCTTAATATAGGAAAGTTTTTCGATAAACAGCTTGCCGTCGAGATGGTCGATCTCATGCTGAAGTGCCACTGCCAAAAAAGCATCATCTTCTATCACAAACTGCTCACCATATCTGTCCTGATAGGCAATGGTCACCATGGCGTAACGCTCTACATCCTCATAAAACCCAGGTACGGAGAGGCAGCCCTCCTGGAATTTTATCTTCTCATCGCTACGGTAGGTGATCACTGGGTTGATGATCTCCAGTGTATTCTCTCTGGGCTGGAGATCCACACCCTCCTCATCGCTTTCGATAGGTACATTGACGATCAGGACGCGCTTAGGCACACCGATCTGTATAGCCGCAAGCCCTACCCCGTTTTTGGCGATCATCGTTTCATACATGTCATCCAACAGAGCATGCAGTACCTCGTCAAAGGATCCCACTGTTTCCGAGACCAGCTTCAGTCGCTTATCAGGGTAGACAACAATGTCGTAAATCATCTGTGCCCCTAGGTCAGGCTCTTGGTCAGCACTTTGTCGATCAGACCATAGGTTTTTGCCTCTTCCGAAGACATGAAATTGTCTCTTTCTGTATCTTTTTCGATCGCTTTGGCTTTTTTGCCTGTCTTTTCTGCAAGGATCTCATTGAGAGTGTCTTTGAGACGCTGAATTTCCTGCGCCTGGATCTGAATATCTGTCGACTGACCCTGTGCACCGCCGGAAGGCTGGTGGATCATGATCCGTGCATGAGGAAGGGCATAGCGCTTACCCTTGGTGCCGCTTGCCAACAAAAAAGCGCCCATAGAGGCTGCCTGCCCGATACAGATCGTCACAATATCCGACTTGATATAGTTCATCGTATCAAAGATCGAGAGCCCTGAGGTGATCACGCCGCCTGGAGAGTTGATATAGAAATAGATATCCTTGTCAGGATCCTGCGCCTCCAAAAAAAGAAGCTGCGCCACAATACTCGATGCCACAGCATCATTGACCTCGCCGCTTAGCATGATGATCCTGTCCTTCAGCAGTCTGGAATAGATATCGTAGCTTCGCTCACCTCTGCCTGTCTGCTCAATCACATAAGGGATATAGCTCATAGAGAACCTTTCATGTTTGTATTACTTCTGCTCTTTGTCTAGGCCCAGGAGCTTGCCAAAGAGCTTGTCTTCGATCATACCCATTTTGACGGCGGGGATCAGATTGTTCTTTTTGTAGTGCTCTACGACCTCTTCCGGCTTCTGCCCTGCCATCATCGCTTCATAATAGAGTACCTGATAGACCTCATTGTCATCTACGCTGACCTTTTCGGCTGTAGCAATCGCATCCACAATGAAAGTTGCCTTGACAGAGTTGACGGCATCTTCTCTGGTCTCTTCTCTGAGTGCCTCCAGTTTCTTGACATCCTCCTGGATCGCCTTGATCTCTTCGGGTGTCAGATGCTGGGCTTTACCATTGACAAGATTGTCAATCTCCTGCTCTACGATATTCTCCGGCAGGTCAAAGTCATACTTGGCTACCAGTGCCTCCAGAAGCTTGGGCTTCAGCTCATCATTGTAGAGCTTGGAGACTTTTTCTGTGATAGTCTGCTCTGCCGTACGCTCCTCCAAGTCCTTGACTGTTGCATCTGCTTTGCCTGTCACTTTCTGCGCCAGTGCATCATTGATCTCTGCCTCTGATTTTACCTTGATATCATTGAGTTTGATCGCAAATTCAGTCTCTTTCCCCTTCAGGTTCTCTGCCTGATAATCTTCCGGAAAAGTAATGGCGATCTTCTTCTCTTCGTCCGGTTTCATTCCCTCCATCTTCTCTTCAAATCCTGGGATGAACTGCCCCGAGCCGATCTCCAGTTCAAAGTTTTCTGCCTTGCCTCCCTCAAAAGGCTCGCCATTCAGAAAGCCTTCAAAATCGAAAACTGCCGTATCCCCTTTTTTCAAGGCTCTCTTTGTTGTGATACTTTCCAGTGGGGCGGATTGCTTTGCCAGATCGGCGATACGCTCCTTGACCTCTTCGGGTGTGGCTTTGGGCTGCTCAAATGCAGGGACTGCCTCTTTGTATTCTCCCAGTTCAATCACGGGTCTCAGACAGATCTGTATCTCGGCTTCTATGGCACTATCACCCTTTTCATATTTTTTGAAGAGCGGCTCGCCAAGCATATCCGATTTGTTTACTTTTGCCTCTGCCAACGCCTGATCGAGTGCCTCCCTGATCATTTCGCCCTCTGCATCCTGCATGAGTTGTTCACCATGCATCTTTTTGACGACATGGGCAGGCACCTTGCCTTTTCTGAAGCCGTCTACCTTCATCTGCTTGCCGGCCTCTTTTGCCAGCTTGTCCACTTTGGCATCGATCTCTTCTTTTGGGAGGGTTGCCGATACAAGAAGGTTGGCTTTGTCGATATTTTTGCTTGTTACTTTCACTGTTGTCCTTTGTACTGTGTCTCAAACACGGATAATATAGTCCCGTGATTTTAGCGAAAAAGTCATAAAGGGTACCTCAACTGAGTTTTGATACAATCTGTAAAAGATAAAATGGGAAGAAAATATGCATGAGAAGAAAGAGTTTGAGCAGGCTGTCACAAAAATACTAGAGCTCATCGGCGAAGATCCCTCCAGAGAGGGGCTGCTCAAGACACCCGAAAGAGTAGCAAAGTCATTACAATTCTTGACCGAAGGGTACAAACAAAACCCCAAAGAGATCCTCAATCAAGCACTTTTCAGCACCAGCAACGACGAAATGGTACTGGTGCGTGATATCGAATTCTATTCTATGTGTGAACACCATATGCTACCCATCATCGGACGGGCACATGTGGCCTACATCCCTGACGGCAAAGTGGTAGGGCTGAGCAAAATACCCCGTATCGTCAACGTCTTCGCCAGACGACTGCAGATCCAAGAGCAGATGACCGAACAGATCGCCGATGCCATCACGCAAACCATCCGACCCAAAGGTGTAGCAGTCGTCTTGCATGCACGCCATATGTGCATGGAGATGCGTGGCGTAGAGAAGATCAATTCTACGACCGTCAGCTCGGCTCTGAGAGGACTTTTTAAGCGTGATGAGCGTACCCGAAACGAGTTCTACAACCTGATCAATACGCCTAGCCCTTCCCATTTCTAATGGATCGATAGCCTCTCCTCAAGACCTCATCCTCTTGGCATCTTGTGCAGAAAAAATAGCGTTCTTTGGGATCATTCGCGCACATGAGTATTTGGATTTAGAAAGCTACACAAAGAGGCCATAGGGAAAATTAAATTAATACTGAAGTGGTGATCACGATTGGACTCGAACCAACGACCCCTACCATGTCAAGGTAGTGCTCTACCAACTGAGCTACGCGATCACATATTTGAGGATGGAATGATAGTACAATCTTGCTAAAAGACACCTAAAAAAAGAGGGGACAAGATGGACATACGACGCAAAATTGGCAATGAGGCTACTCCGATCCTGACTCTATCGTTTTTATGGTCAGAAACATGCTTT
>CAMZLC010000101.1 GCA_947311605.1 uncultured Sulfurovum sp. | reverse complement strand
TTTTTTTACTCACATATTACCTCCTCTCACTCTTTCAAAAGTTTGGGTATTTAGTTAGTGTGGTAATATCACTTGTATCAAAGGTTATCGATGAATATTACAACGACGCAACTTTGGGAGATGTTTAAGCATGTGCGTACATGGCTAACCAATCTGGAACGTGCAAGCGATGAAAGAAAAAAAGAGTCAATCAATGCATTAAGAGCGGTTATCAAAGCTGTGAGAAAAACAGAAAGTTACTTGCGTAGACTAGACAAAGAGGGGCAAGACCATAACATTGAAGATGAACTCTCTGCGCTATGGACAGACCTCTCTTATCAGCTAACAGATTTGGGGCTGGATAAATTGGCAGCGAAATGTTTTTTAAAGGGTAAATATTGGGCAAACCGTGAAAACTACAGTGAGACAAAGTTTCATGATAAATCTGTCAGCTCCCTGCAAATGATAGAACACCTTGCCAGTAAACATCTGAGACATATAAAGAAAACATAGGAAGTGCTTGTCTCGTGTATATTCGTGTCTGGGAGAGGGCATCCCGCGAAAATACTGTAGGGTGCATTTGTAATGCACCACGTAGGGAAATAGGAATATAATCGTACTTTCGCCGTAAGGGTTAGACGCTTACTTGACTATATAATAGTGCTAGAAGATAACAAATAAATTTAATTTACTTCAGATATCGCTTGTTGCATTTGTAATTTTAGATTATTTTTTGCATTCGTTCTTTCTTGTTTCTTTTCTCGATTTTTTTTGCTAACAATAAAGAGAGGTTCTTTTTTTATCATTATATTATTGATTTTTAATAATTCTCGTAGAACTTTATTTTTTACCTTCTCTTTTTTTATTCTAGTTTCTTTTTGAACAAGTTGATCAAAATATCTTTGAGAACAAGAAAGTTTTCTTAGTTCATGAATATTAACCTCAATATTTCTAGTTTTTTGTTTTGTAATTAATTTATGATTAATATGATGTTGTGATAATGTACGTTCTATTTTTGTATTTTCTGTCGAAATAATTGATATTATATGAGTAGATTTTTTAAAATATTTCCACCATTTTCTGTTACATTCTTCTTCTGGTGTCCTTGTATTTGTTACTTGTCTAAATCCTTTAGATAAGCCTTTTACTACCATTTTTCCCGTTTCTTTACTTATATCTTCAATATCAAGTAATCCATCGATATTTAGAGGTTCTGCATGCACCAAAACTAGAGTTATTATTGTAATAAAAATATTTTTCATATTAGTTACCCAAAATCTCCGCCGCTTCCTTCGCATGATACGTAATAATAATATCCGCACCCGCACGTTTGAACCCTAACAGTGTCTCCATCATCACTGCGTCATAGTCTATGACACCTGCACGGGCAGCCATTTTGAGCATGGAGTATTCGCCAGATACGTTGTAGATGGCTAGTGGTAGGGTAGTGTTGTTGCGTACGTCTCTGATGATGTCCATGTACGCTAGAGCAGGTTTTACCATGAGGATGTCTGCTCCCTCTGCCTCGTCTGCTACAGACTCTGCTATGGCTTCGTTGCGGTTGGCTGGGTTCATTTGGTAGCTTTTTCTGTCACCCTTACCTGGGCTGGACTCTGCCACATCACGGAAAGGGCCGTAGTAGGCTGAGGCAAATTTGCTAGAGTAGCTCATGACTGGGAGGTTTTCAAACCCTGCTGCATCCAAGCCACCTCTGATGGCTTGTATCATCCCGTCCATCATGCCACTAGGGGCAATCATATCTACACCTGCTTTGGCGTGGACGACGGCTTGTTTGGCTAGGTTGTCTAGGGTGATGTCGTTGTCCACAGTCTCTAGCACAGGGTCTATGACACCACAGTGTCCGTGGTCAGTATATTCACAAAAGCAGAGATCGGTGACAACGAACATGTCAGGGTGTGCAGTCTTGACGGCACGCACGGTCTCAGCCATGATACCGTGCTCACACATCGCATCGCTTCCTACTGAGTCTTTGACATCAGGGATACCAAAGAGGATAATAGACTTGATGCCAAGTGCTTTAAGTGTCTCACACTCTTTGACGATCTCGTCGATGCTCATTTGGTACACCCCAGGCATAGAGGCTACCTCATCTTTGATGCCTGTGCCACTTCTGGCAAAGAGAGGGTAGATGAAGTCATTGACAGAGAGATGTGTCTCCTGGAGGAGGTCACGAAGCACTGGGTTGATACGTTTTCTTCTAAATCTTGCGAACATAAGCTGCCTTGGTATTAAAATTGAATTATTTTACACTAATTATGACCAATGGAGTATTAATTTCTAATTTCTAATTTCTAATTTCTAATTTTTCAAGTATAATTGCCGCATGAAACACATTGATATATCACAAACTGCCACCCTGCCTACCAGATATGGAACCTTTAAGATACAGGCGTTCAAAGAGAAAGAAAAAGAACATCTGGCTATCTTCACGGAAAATATCCACACCCTTGAAGTCCCTATCGTGCGTGTACACTCAGAGTGCCTGACCGGGGATGCGCTGGGCTCTCTCAAGTGTGATTGCGGTGAGCAGTTGCAGCGTTCTCTGTCCATCATTGCAGAAAAAGGCGGTATGGTCATCTACCACAGGCAGGAGGGCAGAAACATCGGACTCCTCAACAAGGTCAATGCCTATGCGCTTCAGGACAAGGGCTATGACACGGTCGCAGCCAACCATCAGCTGGGATTCAGAGCGGATGAGAGAACCTATGGCGTCATCCGCTTCATTCTCGACCATTTTAGTATCGATCAGGTCAGGCTACTGACCAACAATCCGGAAAAAGTCAAGTCTCTCTCTGCGATCACCATACAGGAGATCCTGCCGCTCATCACCGCACCAAACCCCCACAACAAAGCCTATCTCCATACCAAAAAAACCAAGATGGGGCACACGCTCTAGAATGAATCTTGCACACTGCCTAACCAAAGAGAAGATAGAGGCACCTTCAAAAACAGTACTGAAGCTGGAACAGTTTGCTTCTCTCCTACATACATGGAATCAGACGCACAACCTCACCGGCGCCAAGACAATAGAGGCGATCTATGACAATATTCTGGATGCCCTCTATCCCGTCACATTTATTGATACCCCAGACTCTCTGCTGGATGTAGGTACCGGGGCAGGTTTTCCTGGCATGGTTCTGGGTATCTTTTACGAAGGGGTAGAAACAGTACTCTGCGAACCCCTCAACAAGAGAGCTTCATTTCTGAAGTTTTTGACCGTTGAACTAGAGCTACCGCAGGTCACCGTGGCAAAAATGCGTGTAGAGGATCTCCGGCATGCACCTTTTGGCATGATCACCTCCAGAGCCGTTACGGATACCCGATTGCTGCTCGATCTTACCAGAAAGCTAAGTGATGCCAGTACCCACTATCTTTTCTATAAAGGCGGGCAGGTTTTTCAAGAACTCGAAGCCACACAGCATCAGCTAAACTATGCTATAGTATCCAGAGATAAACGAAACTATTTGTGGATAAAAGCATGATCTTGAAACTGATTTTACTGGGTATCGTATTGGTCGCCGTCTATAGGTTTATGGGAGGAAGTCTGTCACCCTCTTCTCCAAAAAATGGGGCGGAAGAGGCGGATGCTGATGCGCTGGAAGAGTGTGAAACCTGCGGCATCTATGTCACGAAAAAAGAGAGTATTATGGTCAAAGGGAAGCACTACTGCTCCAAAGAGTGCTTGCCCAATTAACATATCCATCCAAAGGAGAATATATGCTGATATTTGGACACCCTTGGGTAGATTCACCCAGATTTAGAAAAATCTTCGCTCTAGAGGAGGTCTCTCAGGCTGCCGTAGACGAGATCATACTGCTGGAGCCTCTCAGTGACTCTATCACCTTGGCACGATACTGCCAAAGTAATCAAAGGCACTTCGCCCTCACCGTCAACAGTGTCACAGAAGCACTGTTCGCCAATGCACTGGGCAGTCAGTATGTCGTCTGTCAGATCGAAGACGCACCCAAGATCCAGCCCATTGCCCAGGAGTACCTTTTTGACACCAAGATTCTTGCGCTTATCAATAGCGAAAAAGAGATAGCCAAAATGGCAGCACTTTCTATTGATGGAGTAATCTTCCCTCAGTCCATCATACTAGACTAGGCTTCTCTATGCGATGGTGGACACTCGGGCTTCTTTGGCTCCTGACGGCCTGCACGCCTCACTTGGATCTCTCTCCGGAAGGCACACAAGATCAGGTACTTTCCGTCATGCTTCTAGATGTCCTGCCTACTATTTCACACAGTGAAGCAACAAAACTCTCCCATGAAGCGATCCACTACAGCAAAAAACTTGCTGCACGCTACGAGATCACTACGCCGCCACTGGTACACAATTTTCTGGTCAATACCGGCATCAAAAATCGTGGACTCTGCTACCAATGGAGTGATGATCTCTACGCATATCTCCAGAGCTTGCATCTTCGCAGCGTACAGCTCAGACCCGTAGGTGCCAATATCGGCAAGTACTGGACAGAGCACAATGCTCTCGTCGTGCTGCCGGTTCATGACAACCGTCTGGATCATGGCGTACTGCTCGATCCCTGGAGACATGCCGGTGTACTCTATTTTGTACCTATCTCCAAAGACCCTGTATACCACTGGCAGATCAGGACAGACAGAGGTGAGGCTTATACCCATGCAAAATAATATCACAGCGGCAGGTAAATTTTATCTATCAACTCCTCATATTCACTGCGAGCATCCGAATCAATCGTGATCCCTCCACCACTCTTATAATAGAGTTGCTCCTGCTCCTGTTCCACAAAACGGATCATCACCCCAGAGCGGAGACTCTCCCCGTCAAATACCCCAAACACTCCCGTATAGAATCCGCGATCATAGCTCTCCGTCTGCGCAATAATCTCTACCGTGCTTCGCTTGGGTGCACCAGTGACAGAACCTGCCGGTAACATACGACCGAGCAGTGTGCCGATATGGCCACACCGGTCCTCAGGTAGCCTGGCGGTGACCTTGGAGCTCACCTGCAATAGCACTTTTTCGCCTGCCCTGACCTTTTCGACATAGCGAAACTTCTCTACTCTGACATCGCTTCCTACGATGCCCAGATCATTGCGCATGAGATCGACGATCATAACATGCTCTGCCATCTCTTTTTTGTTGTCAAGTATCTGTCTCTTGGCATCAGGCAGATTGGCATCAATGGTACCTTTCATCGGATAGGTAGCGATGCTGTTCCCCTCTATTTCGATAAAACACTCGGGAGAGAAACAGACAAACTGGTCTTTGAAATAGAGTTTGAACCTGGCGCGAGAGTAATGAAATATCTCCTCTAGACTCAAGTCAGTCTCAATAGGTGTTTTACAGGCAAGGTTGGTCAGATAAGTATTGCCAGAGCGTATCTCTTCGAGTACCTTCTCTAGCTTTTTCTTATAGGTCTCAAAAGAGGCAGGAAATTTTAAAAATCCATAAGGCTTTTCCCGTTTCTTGGGTGGATAGTTTCGCCAGTCCTCCAATTTATAGAGAATACCACCCTCCAGTTCCGACAGCGGTTTCACATAAATCTCACTCTTGTCATAGGGCACAACAAATAAAAACGGAATACCATCTCTACCTAAACGATCCATCTCCTCGAGGGGGTCAGTCGCCACCTTAAATAAAACACAACAATGATACCAAAAGTAACAAAAAGTACTCTATACTAATCCATACTTTCCACCCCTAATGT
>CAMZLC010000100.1 GCA_947311605.1 uncultured Sulfurovum sp. | reverse complement strand
TGACACAGGAGCAACTTTATAAAATCGTTGATCTCAAGATTGCGGATCTCAATACAGATGACAGAGATGTTGCTGCAAAGATCATTGCAGGTTCATGCCGAAGCATGGGGATAGAAATAGCAGAGTAGATCTTTTTACCACTTGAGATTGAAAAGAAAGTGGGAGCAAAATTAGCGGAGAAAAACATGGCACAAAAAACAAGCAAAAGAACACAAACACTTCTAGAAAAGATCGACAAAACCAAAGTGTATGGCGTAGAGGAAGCAGTAGAGACAACAAAAGGTCTCAAATCAGCGAAATTTGATGAAACCTTTGAGGTGGTACTACAGCTCAATGTGGATCCGAGACATGCAGACCAAATGGTCAGAGGCTCAGTTGTGATGCCTCATGGTACAGGAAAAAAAGTGACTGTCGCAGTCTTCGCTAAGGGCGAAAAAGTAGATGAAGCCAAAGCTGCTGGCGCAGATTTGGTAGATGCAGATGCGCTGATCGAGGATATTCAGGCAGGCAAGATCGAGTTTGATACAGTGATCGCTACACCCGATATGATGGGTATACTGGGAAAAGTAGCCAGAGTATTGGGACCCAAGGGTCTGATGCCTAACCCTAAGACAGGGACGGTAACCATGGATGTGGCCACTGCAATCAAAAATGCCAAGAGCGGTCAGGTGAATTTCCGTGTAGATAAAAAAGGAAATATACATGCCGGTATCGGAAAAGTAAGTTTCAGCGAGGATCAGCTCAAAGAAAATTTTACCGCATTGATGCTCAAGATCAACAAAGCAAAACCTGCCAGTGCCAAAGGTAGATATATCAAAAGCGCTTCTATGTCATTGACCATGAGTCCTGCTGTGAAGCTGGACACTACTGAGCTGATGGAAATAAAATAGAGATTTGATAGGTATGGCTTCCCATGCTATACGAGCGTGGGTTGTTGTTTTCAATAGAGTATTTTCAACGCAATATTCTGTTGAGGGTAACAAGGTTACAACCTCTAATTTTAGATTGAAGATAGTCGGGGCGAAAGCTTAATCTGTCTGCTAGAAATGGTAGATCCGGTATGTTAAAAACAACCACCCTGCTAGAAGGTCGGAAGGAGTAGAAATGACAAGAACAGAAAAAGAGCAATTGGTCACAGAGATGACTGCTGAGTTCAAAGATGCTGGCGCAATCATTGTGTGTGATTACAAAGGCATGACCGTTCCTGATCTGGAGAGTGTAAGAGCACACGCCAAAGAAGATGGGAATAAAGTCATGGTTGTGAAAAACACATTGGCTTCAATCGCATTGAAAAATGCCGGTTGCGATACACTGGAACTCATAGATACCAATCTTGTGATCTGGGGTGAAACTCAGGTATTGCCTTGCAAGATTGCAGACAAGGCAGCCACAACTTTTAAGGACAAGTTCTCTATTAAAACTGGTTTACTTGAGGGCAAAGTGGCAAATATCGATACGATCAATGCTATGGCGAAACTTCCAACTAGAGATGAGCTGATTGGCATGTTGCTTAATGTATGGAATGCGCCGGTACAAAACTTCACCATCGGGCTTCAAGCATTGGCAGACAAGAAAGAATCAGAAGCATAATGCGGTGAGAGCACTGGCGCTCTCCAAAACACTATTGAAAACTATAAGGAATTAACATGGCAACAACTAAAGAAGATGTTCTTGAGTTTATCTCAAACTTGTCGGTATTGGAGCTTTCTGAGCTTGTAAAAGAATTTGAAGAAAAATTTGGCGTGACTGCACAGGCTACAGTGATAGCAGCCGGCGGCGGTGCTGCGGCTGAGGCAGAAGAAGAGCAAACAGAATTCAATGTGGTTCTTACGGATGCGGGTGCGAAGAAAATCAACGCGATTAAGGTAGTAAGAGCTATTACTGGTCTTGGCCTCAAGGAGGCAAAGTCTGCTGTTGAAGAGACGCCTACCGTACTGAAAGAGGGTGTATCCAAAGAAGAGGCTGAAGAGCTCAAAAAACAAATCGAAGAAGCAGGCGCAGCTTGCGAGCTTAAATAAGTATTTATCAAGCTGTATGGCAGTTTCTGCTATACTTCTTGGTTCGTGATAAAAAGACACTATGGACATAGTGACAAACTATTCAGAGACATTTCATACCCTCTTGCTATAGCTTTTTTGTATGCCCATCAAACTATATATGAGACAGTGTATAGGGTATTGTGGCTAACTCAGTGGATATCTATCCTAACCCAATCATAGTATCAATCTTAATCAAACCAACAAAGGTTATCCAATGTTAAACTCTTTACATTCAGGAAACAGACTTCGCGTTGATTTTTCTAAAACTCCCAGAGAAATAGAGATCCCCAACCTGCTTCAGCTCCACCAGAAAAGTTATGAAAATTTCTTGATGCTTGATGCCAAAGACAGATCAGACAGTATTATCGAGAAGGTATTCAAAGCTTCTTTTCCTATCCATGACCAACAAAATAGAATCACACTCGACTATAAAGGCATTGAAGTCATCAAGCCTAAATATACGGTAAGGGAGTGCATGGAGCGTGGACTGACCTACTCTGTCTCTCTCAAGCTCAATATTGCGCTGACGATTTGGAACCGTGATGAGAAGACGGGAGAGAGGCTGGATCCCAAAGAGATCAAAGAGCAGGGAGTATATATTAGAGACATCCCTCTGATGACGGACAGAACTTCCTTTATTGTGAATGGGGTAGAGCGGGTCATCGTCAACCAACTACATAGGTCTCCAGGCGTTATTTTCAAAGAGGCAGAGGCGACAACGACAGCAAACAAACTGATTTACTCCTCACAGATCATCCCTGATCGTGGCTCATGGCTCTATTTTGAATATGATGCCAAAGATATACTCTATGCACGGATCAACAAAAGAAGAAAAATACCGGTTACCATCCTGTTTAGAGCATTGGACTACAGCAAAGAAGACATTATCAAACTCTTTTATCCTACCAAAGAGATCACAATTAAAGACAACCGCTTCCTCGTGAAGTTTGACATTGCAGACGTGATTGGCAGAGTTGAGCGAGAGATCAAAGATGTGGATGGCAATGTCATTGTCGCTGCCGGTAAGCGTTTGACTAAGAAAAAAGCACAAAAACTTCTTGAAGAGGGACTGGAGTGGATTGAATATCCTATAGAGACTTTAATGGAAAGACATCTTGCTAAGCCAATCATTGATCAGGAGAGCGGTGAGATTCTCTATGATGTGGTCACTGCACTGGATGAGAATAAACTTAAGAAGATTATTGATAGTGGTATTGAAACGATTACGATTGCCAATGACTTGGCAGAAGACACAGATGGTTCTATCATCAAAGCATTTATCGCAGATGGAGAGAGCCTGAGACTGTTGAAGCAGACAGAGGGCATTGAGGATGAAAATCTCCTCTCAGCCATTCGTATCTACAAGGCAATGAGACCAGGTGAACCCGTAACACCAGATGCAGCCAAGAAGTTTCTTAAGGAGCTTTTCTTTGACCCAGAGCGTTATGATTTGACCAAGGTGGGTCGAATGAAAATGAACCATAAATTGGGTCTAAATGTGCCAGAGTATATTACGGTATTGACTTCTGAAGATATTATCCATACGGTAAAATACCTCATTAAGGTCAAAAATGGCCAGGGGCATATTGATGATAGAGACCATTTGGGGAACCGCCGTATCCGTGCGATCGGCGAGCTTTTGGGGAATGAGCTTCACAATGGTTTGATGAAAATGCAGAAGGCGATCAGAGACAAGATGCCTACGATCTCAGGGGCATTGGATGAGTTGATGCCACATGATCTAGTCAATTCAAAAATGATCACTAATACGATCTTGGAGTTCTTTTCCTCCGGACAGCTTTCTCAGTTTATGGATCAGACCAACCCACTTTCGGAAGTCACGCACAAGCGAAGACTTTCTGCATTAGGTGAAGGGGGTCTTGTCAAGGAGAGAGCAGGGTTTGAGGTGCGGGATGTGCATCCGACACACTATGGCCGCATCTGTCCGATAGAGACACCGGAAGGACAGAATATTGGTCTGATCAACACACTGGCAACCTATGCAAAAGTCAATGAGCTAGGCTTCATTGAAGCACCATATAAGGTAGTGAAAAACCGACAGGTCACTGATGAGATCGTCTACATCACTGCCACACAGGAGGAGGATAAGATTATTGCCCCTGCTTCTACCCATGTAGATGAAAATGGGTATATTGTGGAAGAACTGACAGAAACAAGACACAATGGAAATATTGGACTGAACGAATCTGCCAAGGTGGATCTGATCGACATCTCTCCCCTGATGATCTCTGGTTCTACTGCAGCACTGATTCCTTTCTTGGAGCATGATGATGCCAACCGTGCATTGATGGGATCGAATATGCAGCGCCAGGCAGTACCGCTACTCAAAACAGAGGCACCGATGGTCGGTACTGGCATGGAGGCGATTGTGAGTCGCGACTCGTGGGAATCGGTAAAAGCCAATAGAGCAGGCAGGGTAGAAAAAGTAGATGCCAAGGGGATCTATGTCATGGGCGAGGATAAGAATGGCGTTTTTATCGATCATTACGGCCTTGAGAAAAATATGCGAACCAACCAAAACACCACCTTCACTCAGACGCCTATCACCAAGTTGGGACAAGAGGTGAAAGCAGGAGAGGTCATCGCTGACGGACCCAATATGGACAAAGGGGAATTGGCTATCGGGAAGAACGCACTGGTAGCCTTCATGCCATGGAATGGATATAACTACGAGGATGCAATCATAATCTCTGAAAAGATGATCCGTGAAGATACATTTACCTCGGTGCACACCTATGAAAAAGAGATTGAAGCACGAGAGCTCAAGCATGGTACCGAAGAGATCACGAGAGATATCCTGAATGTCAGAGAAGACGAACTCCTTCATCTGGATGAGAGTGGTATTGTGGAAATAGGGACGTACGTCAAGCCGGGCATGATTTTGGTGGGAAAGGTCTCCCCCAAAGGAGAGATCAAGCCTACGCCAGAAGAGAGACTGCTTAGAGCAATCTTTGGAGAAAAGGCAGGCCATGTGGTCAATAAATCACTCTACTGCCCTGCCTCCATGGAGGGTGTAGTCGTGGATATCAAGATCTTCACGAAAAAAGGCTACAAACGAGATGCCAGATCGATCAAGGCCTATGAAGAGGAAAAAGCAAGACTGGACGGGGAACACCATGACCAGCTCCTGATGATCGATAGAGAAGAGATGTTGCGCATCGTTGCCCACCTTTCTGCGCACGAACTTGTGGACGACGTGATGGTCGCAGAGCAGGCATACAAAGCGGGAGAGAAGCTCTCGAAAGAAACCATCGCGGGCATTAACCGATTTGCACTCAAGGGCGTGACACAAGCCTATGCAAATGAGGTGCAGAAAGAGTATGAATCAATTAAAAACTACTTCCTGAAGCAGAAAAAGAAACTCAAAGTGGATCATGAAGAAAAATTGGTTGTGCTGGAAAAAGATGACATTCTCCCAAGCGGCGTCACCAAGTTGGTCAAGATCTATATTGCCACCAAAAGGAAGCTTAAAGTAGGCGACAAAATGGCGGGAAGGCATGGAAACAAAGGTATCGTTTCGAATATTGTACCAGAGATCGATATGCCCTATATGGAAGATGGTACACCCGTAGATCTTATCCTGAATCCGCTGGGGGTTCCTTCGCGTATGAACATTGGTCAGATCCTGGAAGTGCACCTTGGGCTAGTAGGTAAAAAACTAGGTGTACAAATTCAGGAGATTTTCGAAAGCAAACAGGCTGATTTTGCCAAGCAGTTAAGAGCGAAAATGACAGAAATAGCACATGTTGCCAAACTAATGAAAGCGAAGAATGAATTGGCCGACATGAGCGATGAGGCGCTTTTGGAGCACGCAAGAGACTGGAGCAAAGGTGTGAAGTTTGCTGCACCAGTCTTTGAGGCCCCTACCCAAATAGAGTTTGACAAGCTGTTTGAGCTTGCCAAAATAGACGGTGACGGCAAGATGGTGCTCTTTGATGGGAAGACCGGTGAAAAGATGACAGAAAGGGTCAATGTAGGGTATATGTATATGCTGAAACTGCATCACCTAGTAGACGAGAAAGTGCATGCCCGTTCTACTGGGCCTTATTCTCTGGTCACGCAGCAACCAGTGGGAGGAAAAGCACTCTTTGGAGGACAACGATTTGGAGAGATGGAGGTATGGGCATTGGAGGCTTATGGGGCCGCACATACACTCAAAGAGATGTTGACGATCAAGTCAGATGATGTGGAAGGGCGAGCCAGAGCCTACCGTGCAATCACCAAAGGGGAGAGCGTACCGGCATCCGGCATCCCGGAGACTATGTTTGTCTTGACCAAAGAACTGCAGGCGCTGGGACTCGACACAGAACTGTATACAAAGAAAGAAGAGGGAGCTGACGATGAGTAAGCAATTGGAAAACTTGGTAGCCATTGATATCAACAAAGAAGAGAAGCCCAGAGACATAGAGGCGCTGCAACTCAGAGTGGCAAGCCCAGAGAAGATACTTTCATGGAGTTATGGAGAGGTCAAAAAGCCGGAAACGATCAATTACCGAACCCTTAAACCGGAAAGAGATGGACTTTTCTGTGCCAAAATATTTGGTCCTATCAATGACTACGAGTGTCTTTGTGGTAAATATAAAAAGATGCGCTACAAGGGCGTAGTCTGTGAGAAGTGCGGCGTTGAGGTCACCAGCAAAAAGGTGAGAAGAAACCGTATGGGTCATATCGATCTGGTAGCCCCAGTGGCACATATCTGGTATGTCTCCTCTTTGCCGTCACGGATCGGTATTCTGCTCGGTGTCAAGATGAAAGATCTCGAGCGTGTACTCTACTATGAAGCCTATATTGTCAAGAGCCCAGGCGAAGCATGCTATGACAGTGAGGGCACGAATCCTGTGCAGAAAAATGATGTACTCAATGAAGAGCAGTACCAGATGATCTCTCAGCGTTTTGAAGATACAGGGTTTGACGCGCGGATGGGCGGGGAGATCGTCAAAGAGCTTCTTGGTGAACTCGACCTTGTCGAAATGCTACAAACACTGAAAGAGGACATGGGTGCCACCAAGTCAGAAGCTAAGCGAAAGACGATTATTAAACGACTCAAGGTGATCGAAGCCTTCTTGAATTCTGGCAACCGCCCTGAGTGGATGATGCTGGACTATCTACCAGTACTGCCGCCTGATCTCAGACCACTGGTGAGCCTGGACGGGGGTAAATTTGCCGTCTCCGATGTCAATGATCTCTACAGAAGGGTAATCAACAGGAATCAGAGACTCAAGCGACTGGTAGAACTGGATGCCCCAGAGATCATTGTGCGCAATGAGAAGCGTATGCTCCAAGAGGCCGTGGATGCACTCTTTGATAATGGAAGACGCAGCAATGCGGTCAAAGGTGCGAATAAGCGACCGCTCAAGTCACTCTCTGAGACGATCAAAGGAAAACAGGGACGATTTCGACAGAACCTACTTGGTAAGCGGGTAGACTTTTCTGGTCGATCTGTGATTGTTGTCGGACCTGATCTACGCATGGATGAGTGTGGATTACCCAAAAAGATGGCACTGGAACTCTTCAAGCCGCACATGATGGCGAAGCTTGAGGAAAAAGGCTATGCCACGACACTCAAGCAGGCCAAAAGCATGATCGAGAAGCAGTCCAACGAAGTATGGGAGTGTCTCGAAGAGGTGGTGGACAGCTATCCAATCCTTCTCAACCGAGCACCGACGCTACACAAGCTTTCGATTCAGGCATTTCACCCGCGATTGATCGATGGCAAGGCGATTCAATTGCATCCATTGGTCTGTTCTGCATTCAACGCGGACTTTGATGGGGATCAGATGGCGGTGCATGTACCGCTTTCGGATGAGGCGATAGCAGAAGCAAAGATTCTGATGCTCTCTTCTATGAATATTCTCCTTCCGGCTTCTGGTAAAGCGATTGCGGTACCTTCTCAGGATATGATTCTGGGTCTGTATTATCTCTCACTGGAAAAATCAGATGTAGCAGGTCAACATAAGCTTTTTGCTAATGTGGATGAAGTATTTATCGCTTTTGAACAGCAGACACTGGATCTGAATGCAAGAATCAGAACCGTAGTAGATGGTGAGATTATCACTACAACAGCGGGTCGCATTATTCTAAAATCGATTATGCCTGATTATGTGCCGCAGAAGCTTTGGAATACCATCATGAAGAAAAAAGAGATCGCTACACTGGTAGACTATATCTACAAGCACAGTGGTATTTCTCATACGGCAGAATTTTTGGACAACCTCAAGGATATGGGTTTCAAATATGCGACCAAAACTGGTGTCTCTATCTCTATCGATGACATTAAGATCCCTGAAACAAAAGAGGGGATTGTGGCTGAAGCCAAAGTCAAGGTTGTAGAGATCCAGAAGCAGTTTGGTGCAGGTTTGTTGACAGATCAGGAGCGCTATAACAAAATTATCGATATCTGGACAGATGCAAACAACAAGATTGCAGAAGAGTTGATGGCACTGATCAAAAAAGACAAGGACGGATTCAACTCTGTCTTTATGATGGCGGACTCTGGGGCAAGAGGATCTGCAGCGCAGATCAGACAGCTCTCCGGTATGCGAGGGTTGATGGCGAAATCAGATGGCTCGATCATTGAGACACCGATCACTTCGAACTTCCGTGAAGGCTTGAATGTACTAGAATATTTTATTTCTACCCACGGCGCGAGAAAAGGTCTTGCGGATACCGCGCTGAAAACGGCGAACGCGGGGTATTTGACACGAAAACTGATCGATGTGGCACAGAATGTCAAAGTCAGCCTGGATGATTGTGGTACCCATGAAGGCGTAGAGGTTTCTGATATCATTGTCGGTAACGAACTGATTGAGCCACTTTCGGATCGTGTGTATGGTCGTGTTATTGCAGAAGATGTAATCGACCCCGTGACCAATGAAGTACTTTTGAGTGAGGGCACATTGATCGAGGAGGAAGAGGCGCAGGTGATCCGCGATACAGGTGTCAGATCTGTCGTAATGAGAGCACCCGCAAGCTGTAAAGCAGAAAAAGGCATCTGTGCGAAATGCTACGGCCTGAATATGGCAGAAAACAGACTGGTCAAAACCGGTGAAGCAGTCGGTGTCATTGCTGCCCAGTCCATTGGTGAGCCGGGAACCCAGCTGACACTGCGAACCTTCCACACTGGTGGTACGGCAAGTGCCGGCAAAGAAGAGAGACAGGTCGTTGCCACCAAAGAAGGATTTGTGCGATATTACAACCTGACTGCGCATAGAAATCGTGAAGACAACCTGATCGTAGCCAATAGGCGAAATGCCGGAGTCTTGCTGGTGGAGCCAAAGATCAAGGCGCTGGTTTCAGGGAAGCTCTCTGTCTCTATATTGCACGATGAGATAGAGTTGGTTGTCGTGCCAAAAAAAGGAGAATCATACAAGTACAGCCTAAGAAAAGGCGATGTAGCCAAAGCCAATGAGCTTGCCGGTGTTGCCGGAAAGGTAGAAGGAAAATTGTACCTTCCACTGCAGGATGGAGAGAGTGTCCAGGAAGGAGATTCGATCGTAGAAGTGATTCAGGAAGGCTGGTCCGTGCCTTCGCGCATACCGTTTGGTTCGGAGCTGAAGGTCGAGAATGGGGCACCTATCGCGCAGAAGGTGATCGCCAATGCCAGAGGCAAGGTCAAGTACTTTATCCTCAAAGGTGACTATCTTGAGCAGCTGGAGAATATCAAAAAAGACTCCACGGTAGAAGAGAAGGGCATTTTCGCGGTCGTGGTGGATGAGAGTAATCACGAAGCAGCACGACACTATATCTCCAGAGGCGCTGTCATCCATGTCGAGCATAATGATATGGTAGAAAGGGGAGATACGATCGCTGCACCTAAGACGCACACGCAAATTGTGATTGCCGAATGGGATCCTTACTCTGAGCCAATCATTGCAGAGCAGGGTGGCGTGGTGAGTTTCGAAGATGTTATCCCGGGTATCACGGCTTCTGAGCAGTTTGATGAATTGACTGGGGATACCAGGCTGGAGCTCAATGAGTATATCGCTGCAGCGTATAAACCGGCGATTATACTTGCCGGAAAAAATGGTGAGATCACCCGTTATCAGCTGGATCCCAAAAGTATCCTACATGTGCAGGATGGCGCCACGGTCAGTATTGCGGATATTTTGGCGAAGAAGCCAAAAGCAGCGATTACCTCTAAGGATATTACAGGAGGTCTCCCCCGTGTTTCTGAGCTCTTTGAGGCAAGAAGACCCAAAAATATTGCCCTGATCGCCAAGATTGACGGCTTGGTCTCTTTTGGTAAACCACTCAGAGGCAAAGAGCGTATCGTGATCGCAGGAGACAACGGTCAGGTGACAGAGCAGTTTGTAGACAAAGGGAAAATGATCCTGGTGCATGCCGACGAGTATGTGCATGCAGGAGAAAGACTGACTGACGGTATCGTTTCGAGTCATGATATCCTTGAATCCATGGGAGAGAAGGCGCTCTTTGAGTACATTGTTTCTGAGGTACAGCAGGTGTATAGAAGACAGGGCGTGAATATCTCAGACAAGCATATAGAGATCATTGTCTCTCAAATGATGAGGCAGGTAAGGGTTATCGAGAGCGGAGATACCAAATTTATCGAGGCAGACCTGATATCCAAAAGGAAATTTCAGGAGGAGAACGAGCGCATTGTCAAGCTTGGTGGTGAGCCTGCGATTGCTGAGCCGATGCTGGTAGGTATTACCCGTTCTGCCGTAGGCGCAGATTCGATTATATCTGCTGCCTCATTCCAGGACACAACCAAAGTATTGACCTCTGCTTCTATTGCAGGAACCATTGATACCTTTGAGGACCTGAAGGAGAATGTAGTGATCGGTAGACTGATCCCTGTCGGTACGGGGATGCTGGATATGGATGACATCAAGCTGGAGCAGACGGAAGAGGGTGAGTAGAGAGAGATTCTCTCTCTGCCAGTTTTCTCTCCCAATCCCTCTTCCTCTCTATATAAGCCCTTTTAAAGCCGTTCTGGCTATAATATCCATCCATTTTTCTGTCTATATGTCATGCAAAGTTACTATGCTAGGGTATTTTTGCATGGTGTAACAGCCAGATTCAATTCGCTCCAAGAGCACAAAATACAGAAAAGGAAATACTTTGCCAACTATCAACCAGTTGATTCGTAAAGAACGCAAAAAGGTGATCAAAAAATCTAAATCACCTGCATTGGAAAGCTGTCCTCAGAGAAGAGGCGTATGTACCAGAGTCTATACCACGACTCCAAAGAAACCTAACTCAGCGTTGAGAAAGGTCGCAAAAGTAAGACTGACAAGCGGATATGAGGTCATCTCTTATATCGGCGGTGAAGGGCATAACCTCCAAGAGCACTCTATCGTACTTGTACGAGGCGGAAGAGTTAAAGACCTTCCAGGTGTCAAATATCATATTGTTCGTGGTGCGCTTGATGCATCGGGGGTACAGGGCAGAACAGTTGCCAGATCCAAGTACGGTACCAAGCGACCAAAGAACTAGGAAACAGCAAACAAATTAGAGGTCAGGTGTTGTCATCAAACCTTCGTGGACAAGGCTTGAGTAAATCATAAAGATTGAAGAGGAATTAAAATGAGAAGAAGAAAAGCGCCGGTCAGACCGGTATTGCCAGATCCAGTACACGGATCAAAAGTATTAACAAAGTTTATCAATGCAGTCATGCTGGACGGCAAAAAGAGTGTTGCCCACAAAATCATGTATGGTGCACTGGAGAGAATTGAATCTAAAAGCGGTGAAAAAGGGATTGATGTATTCAATAAAGCGATGGATAACATCAAGCCTGTAATGGAAGTAAAAAGTCGAAGAGTCGGTGGTGCTACCTATCAGGTGCCTATCGAAGTAAGACCATCTAGACAACAGTCTCTCGGGATTCGATGGATCATTGATGCAGCAAGAAAAAGAAATGAGAGAACTATGGTTGAGCGTCTTTCCAACGAGCTTATGGAGGCAGCCACTGATAAAGGGTCTGCGTTTAAAAAGAAAGAAGAGACATACAGAATGGCTGAAGCGAACAAAGCGTTTGCTCACTACAGATGGTAAGGAAGTAGGTTATGGCAAGAACGCACAAACTTGAAGACGTAAGAAACATAGGTATCGCAGCGCACATCGATGCAGGAAAAACAACAACCACAGAAAGAATTCTTTTTTATACGGGGGTTGAGCACAAGATTGGTGAGGTGCACGATGGTGCAGCGACCATGGACTGGATGGAGCAGGAGCAAGAAAGAGGTATTACGATTACTTCGGCGGCTACGACCTGTGAGTGGCTAGGCAAGCAGATCAACATTATTGACACGCCGGGTCACGTGGACTTTACGATCGAGGTCGAGCGGTCTATGAGAGTATTGGATGGTGCCGTATCCGTATTTTGTGCAGTGGGCGGAGTACAACCTCAGTCTGAAACTGTGTGGAGACAGAGAAACCGTTATGGTGTACCTTCATTGGTTTTTGTCAACAAAATGGACAGAACGGGCGCAGACTTCCTGGAAGTAGAGAGACAAATCAGAGACAGACTCAAAGGCAACCCTCTTGTGATTCAGCTTCCTATCGGTGCTGAAGAAGATTTCGAAGGTGTGGTTGATCTGGTAAAGATGCAAGAGGTTGTCTGGGATCAGGATGCTGAAATGGGTTCAAATTACCATGTCCAAGAGATCCGACCAGAGCTCCAAGAGCAAGCCGAAGAGTGGAGAGAGAAGCTTATCGAGGGTATCTCTGAAGCTGAGGGCAATGATGAGCTGATGGAAAAATACATGGAAGGCGAGGAATTGACGGAAGAGGAGATCGTTGCAGGCATCAAAGCAGCGACGATTGGTATGCACGTGGTACCAATGCTTCCGGGAACTGCTTTCAAGAACAAAGGTGTGCAGACACTGCTTGATGCCGTTGTGGCTTATCTCCCCTCTCCTGTAGAGGCACCTGCGATCAAGGGTACTGAAATGGATGATGAGAATGCAGAGGTGACGGTAGAGTCTACAGATGATGGCGAATTTGCTGCATTGGCATTCAAGATCATGACGGATCCTTTCGTGGGGCAGCTTACCTTTATCCGTGTCTACAGAGGCTCTCTGGAGTCCGGCTCCTACGTGCTCAACAGTACCAAGGACAAGAAAGAGCGTGTAGGTCGAATCATGAAAATGCATGCGATCAAAAGAGAAGAGATCAAAGAGATCTATGCAGGCGAGATCGGTGCTGTTGTGGGACTGAAGAATACAACCACAGGCGATACCCTTTGTTCTGACAAAGACAAAGTCGTTCTGGAGAGAATGGACTTCCCGGATCCTGTGATCTCCGTTGCCGTAGAGCCCAAAACCAAAGCAGACCAGGAAAAAATGGGTATGGCACTTGGTAAATTGGCAGCAGAAGACCCTTCCTTCCGTGTGGCTACCGACGAAGAGTCTGGCCAGACAATCATTTCCGGTATGGGTGAGCTGCACCTGGAGATCCTCGTAGACAGGATGAAGAGAGAATTCAAGGTAGAGGCAGAAGTAGGTGCACCACAGGTTGCTTACCGTGAGACAATTAGAAAAGCGGTAAATAAAGAGTATAAATACGCTAAACAGTCAGGAGGTAGGGGTCAATTTGGTCATGTCTATCTCAAGATTGAGCCGCAAGAACCAGGATTTGGTTATGAATTTGTGGATCAAATCAAAGGGGGCGTTATACCCAAAGAGTTTGTTCAGCCAGTCAACAAGGGTGTCCAAGAAGCTATGGGTAGAGGTATCCAAGCAGGCTACCCTGTAGAGGATATCAAGGTCACGCTTTATGATGGCTCCTATCATGATGTTGACTCCTCCGAGATGGCGTTTAAGCTGGCTGCCTCTATGGGATTCAGAGAGGGATGTAGAGAAGCAAATCCTGTGATCCTCGAACCCATGATGAAGGTAGAAGTCGAAGTACCGGAAGACTATATGGGTGATGTGATCGGCGATATCTCCAAAAGAAGAGGTCAGGTCAACGGTATGGGCGACAGAGCAGGCCACAAGATCGTAGATGCCTTTGTGCCGCTTTCTGAGATGTTTGGCTACTCTACGGATCTTAGATCCATGACGCAGGGTCGTGCGACCTATGCGATGGAGTTTGACCACTACGAAGAGGTGCCGCAGAATGTGGCAAAAGAGATCATCGAGAAGCGTAACGGCTAATCTTTTGTAGCGCCTTGCTATACCTTGAAGGAGTGTGTTTTGCCAATGTGGCCTAGCACGCTCTTTCGCCGAAATCCCCTCTAGTGACTATCTATAAAATCCAAGCCTTTTTATACCATCTCCCCAAGGAAAACCCATGAAAGTCATTATTGATCTGATCGAAGACATCAGAGAATCTATCGCCAATACGGAAGCCTATGCCCTGCATGCAGGACTGCTCAGGGAGGATATTCACGACGCCGCAAAACTGCACTATGCAGGTGAAGCGCCTATTGGCTCCTATGTGCTGGACAATGAGAAGAGAGAGCTGCTTTTCAGCGTGGATCATACTGACGCGAAAGTGAGCATAGGGGCACTTCTGCCTTCGCTTTTGATTCTGGATATGCAGAGCATGATGTATCCGCTCAAAATGACCGTGAATAGACAATACACAGGTATGGAGATTGTGGGATTTGGTAAAAATGAGGACGAGAGGCACTATATTCTGTTTATAAAGATATAGAACACCTGTGGTCTGAGGTGTCCTATAGTGCCGCCCTTGTGCTATGCGTAGACAGACTCTTTGCCGAACTCTTTGCATAGCAGGGCGTAAAAGAGTGCCCGGTACTTGTTTCTGTTGGAGCTACCCATCGCCTCGCAGACAGCCTTGATGGCAGCATCAAGTTTGGCATCATCTGCATCCAGTCCCAGCTTTTTCTGAAGATAGTTCTTCTTTACTGTTGCCAGCTCAGAAGCTTGCGTGCAGGAGACGGTCTCGGAATCTTTTTTATAGATTGAGGGGCCTAGTCCTACCGTTACCTTGCTGATTAAATCAGCAGATAACTTCAGTCCAAGCTTTTTGGCTTCAGCAGTATACTGCTCAATTTTTTCTTCTCTTTTGCCCATACTCTTCTTCCTTTGAATGAATTTTGCAGCTTAATTATAGCCAGTATATCCTCTTAGGTCAAATAGATGGGTTTTTGCTTGAGTAGTATCCAGTTGATGCTGAGCCTGTTTTGTTCACAGAAGTGGGCAATAGCCTCATAGGGGATTTTATTGCGCCGTTTGATCACGGCGTAATACTGAGGATCCAGTCCAAGGCAGCGCGCGATATCCTTGTCTTTGACTTTCTGTTTGCCATCCCTGTGCATAATGGCCTCTCTCAGCCTGCTTGAGACTTCAGAAAAATAGATCATGGCACTCCTTTGTTCTATAAGAGCATGATAAACTATTTTCGTAAAAAAAGGCAGAAAAATGTCAGATTGTCATATTTTTTCGCTATCTATCTCTATGACTGTATGCACATTGCCGCGAGGATTAAAGTCTGCAATGAGTCTCATGGATCTTGGCTTCAGTTTTTTGAAAAGCGTATCGTAGATCTCATTGGCAGCATCCTCATGGGAGATGTAGCGATGCATAAAGCTATTGATGTAGAGCTTGATCGCCTTGAGTTCTGCCACCTTTTTGCGAGGCACATAGTGAATGCGGATCGTGGCAAAATCGGGATAGCCGGAGCGTGGGCAGAGGCACATAAATTCGGGAAGCTCGATAGAGATGGTGTAGCTCTTTTTGTGCTTGTTTGGCCAAAAGTTCTCTGCAGCATGGATATCAAATTTTCGTATCTCTTTTTCACCGTATTTCATCATCGTTCCTTAATTGTATCTGTCTATCAACTCTTTTTCTGATAGTGCTTTTCCTACGCCAAATCCCTGTATGTACTCTATCCCAAGTGCCTTGAGTTTGCTTTTCTGTGTATCGTCATCTACCCATTTTGCTACGGTCGCAATACCGAGATTTTTGGACATGGATACAAGAGAGTGGAGCATTTCATGGGTGGCTTTATTGTCGAGTTTTATTGTATACTCTCTATCGAACTGCACCATGTCAAATCTGAAATGCTTCATGTATTCCATGGAGGCATCCGAGGATCCAAAATTGTCGATAGCGATTCTCAGCCCCTTGCTCCTCAGGTATCCAAGTGTCTGGAAGTATGCGGACAGATCATGATGAACCTTTCTTTCATACAGTTCAACGATAAGTCTGGAAGCGCTCACTTTGCTCTCTTCTAGCAGAGAAAAGAGTCTGTCTTGAAACTCTTTGTTTCTCATGGAAAATGGTGATATGTTAAATGCCAGTGAAATATATTCATCTGTCAATGGCAGCAGTTTGACCATATGGTACATGATGGCAAAATCATATTCTCTGCCAAGACCAAGTCTGTTGACAATAGGTAAAAATACCCTTGGCAGAATCTTTCCAGAAGTATCAGTCTGCAGTTTTACAGAGACTTCATAGGCATCTATCCGGTCATTCGAAGTTTTCTGAAGAGGCCTGAACATAAACGATAGTTTTTTTGCCTCTATTGCAGAAGAGATTTCTTTCTCTAGTTTGATCAGGCTGTCTACATCTTGTATTTTTTTACCTTCATGACTGCCTTTGTTTTCCTCTCTTTTTTCAGGTGCATTGAGCGCATCCTTGAGGTAGTTTATCGTCTTCTCAAGATCTTCATTATTGTAAGCCATAAGCGTATATCTGTAAGAGATATCTATGCCATTTATGCTGCGGTTGTCTGCGACAAAGCGCCTCAAAACGGACGCGAGATCATCACTCTTTTTATCTATCGCGATCAAAAAACCTGCACCAAAGCGCCTGCCTATCAGTGTATTATTTCCAAAGTCATGTTCATGTAGGATCTGATCAAGTCTATGTATAACATGATAAAGCAACCTGTTTGTCTCTTGTGCGCCATAGTTCTCATCTATGAGGTAAAGGTTGTCTATGGTGAGCAGGGCAATTGTCTTTGATCCGGAATGTTTAAGTTTTCTCTCAAAAGCTTTCTGGTTGAAACCGTGTGTTGCATGATCAAGCAGTGTCTCCTCTGCATCCTGTTCCAGAAGAAAATAGATAAAATAGACGGAGATAAAGATCACGGCACCCAGGAGCAGATAATTCTCTGTCGTGAAGTGTAGCGCCCCCTCTTTAAGAAAAACGATATAAGCGATCAGACCCACAAGAAGAAGAATGGGGATACCGGTCCTAAGTGCCAGCTTAAAGCGCCGCTCTCTCTCCTCTAGTTCTGACAGAAGCATGGCTAGACATCCAAGTGCTTGACATCTTTGGCATGTGTTTCGATGTAATTTCTTCGTGGTTCTACCTCATCCCCCATAAAGAGCGTAAAGGTGTCACTGGCGACATCGACATCTTCGATCGTTACCTGGAGCAGGCGTCTGTTTTCCGGTGTCATGGTGGTCTCCCAGAGCTGCTCTGGGTTCATCTCTCCCAGACCCTTGTAGCGCTGGATATAGGCACCCTTCTTGGCGGAGGCTTCGACCTCTGCAAAGAGTGCCAAGAGGTCTTTGTCGGCAAACTCCTCAGTGCAATGCTCTCGAATCTTTTGATAGATATAGACCGCCTCATTGTAATGGGGATTGGTAAAGAGTACATCATCTACAATGAGCTCCTCCAGTCCATCTTTGGTCTGTACAAACATATGTATTTTTTCGTCACTGACCGTTTTGCTCAGGATATTGTATCCCAGCTCTTTGATATAGCTTTCGATCGTTTTGGCCAGTTGTTTGGTGGTGCCGCCTACGACATCGGGGGTTTCGATCATGTAGCGGATGACTTCAGGCAGGGCAAAACGCTTTTCGATCTCTTTGAGTGTCATACGGTAGTAGCCTATCAGCTTGAAGAGATCGACCAGATCATTGTGCCCCATAGTCTCGCTCTCGATGGCAGAGATACCGTGCTCGATGAGGAAATCATTGAGTGCGGTGTCATCCTTGAGGTAGGTTTCGTTCTTGCCTTTTTTGTAGCGGTAAAGGGGTGGTTGTGCCAGATAGAGATAGCCCTTTTCGATGACAGGTCTGAGGAAGCGGAAGAAAAAGGTCATCAGCAGTGTCTGGATATGAGAGCCATCCACATCGGCGTCGGTCATGATGATCACTTTGTGATAGCGTAGTTTCTCTTCGTCGAACTCGTCACCGATCCCGCAGCCCAGTGCGGTGATCATGTTTTTGATCTCATCAGACTTGAGGATCTTCTCTAGTCGTGCCTTTTCGACATTGAGGATCTTACCCTTCAGGGGAAGGATTGCCTGGAAGACTCTGTCTCTTCCCTGCTTGGCTGAACCGCCTGCAGAGTCTCCCTCCACCAGATAGATCTCGGAGATCTCCGGATCTTTGCTTTGGCAGTCTGCCAGTTTGCCGGGCAGTGTGCCTACGCCCATATTGTCTTTGCG
>CAMZLC010000099.1 GCA_947311605.1 uncultured Sulfurovum sp. | reverse complement strand
TACACTCCGCAATCTCAGAGAGAGTAAAAAGTGCGTCATCTGTATCGTAGATGAAGCGCACTTCAAGCCGATGCATCTGAGTGCCGTGGCGCTGGATGCGGAGGAGAGTGAGCTTGAGCACTTCGGGATCCCTTCGGAAAAAGTGCTGGAGGGGTACCCTCCTGTCCCTGTGGGGATCAAAGCGGCAATGTTTGGCAGCTATCTTCAGGAAGTGGATCTAGCAGGCAGCCAAACAGTTCCTGTCATTGTAGAGATAGCACACCTCTATCTGGATGAAGCGATCATCTCAGATCCAGACAAACTGAAGCTTGAATTTGACGCGATTGCCAGAATGGGTGCTACTTACCGGGTATTGGGGGAGAGATTGGAAAATCCGTAGTCTCTCCCTTAATAAGCATTTTCGGAGCAGCGACTTCAGTCGCTGACATGCGACTGAAGTCGCATCCCCTTACGGTATATTCTCTTGGGTTAATGGCATTTGTCCCCCTTACTGCTGCCTCAGCGAGCATGGAGCCGCTTCTGCCAGAGATACAGGATCGTACTGATCCCGGAGCTTCCCAGCACCATGAACATCACCATGATCTGATAGCGTACCGCGATGACAGGGTCGACACCTGAGAGTATCTGCCCGGTCATCATACCGGGCAGAGAGACCAGTCCTACTGCCAAAAAAGCATTGACCTGAGGGATCAGGGAAGCTCTAAAAGCGATGGCCCTTGCCGTTTCGTATGTATGTGACTCTCGCTCTTTTTCAAATCTCTCTGCGACCAGTGAGACCGCATTCATACAGTTGGCATAGAGCATACCGGCGATGGGAATAATGTATCGGGGTTGTGCAAAAGAGTCGATCTCCAGGACAAAATAAAGCACCAGAAAGAGATTGATACTGCCGCCTGTGAAAATGGAGAGAAAGATGTTTCGGTAGGTAGCTATGTCTTTAGTCGTGATATTGCGTAGTGTGATCAGGCTGGCCGCAGAGATCATCACGATGACGATCAGTAGGGTCATCAGGCTGTTGTCTGCACCAAAAAGATAGGAGAGGAGGTAGCCGATGAGTAGAAGCTGCAGGATCATCCGCAGGCTGGCGTAAGCGATCTCTCGTTGGTTGCCTACCCACCGGTAATAAAAATAGCCTACCACGCTGACAGGGAGCAGCAGCCAGATCAGATGGAGAATCTCTATCTGCTGCACTGGGTGATCCTGAAACGGTTCTCCTCTTCTTGGTACTGGTATTCCAGTGTGAGAGAGAGCATCTTGATGCTGTTTTGTACGATATAGAGTCCTAGACCCAGCCCATGTTTTTGCCCATGAAAAGGTTCGAGATAGGGTGCTAGTGAATGGGTGAACTGTGGACCACGGTTGGAGATTAGGATACCGTTGGTATCGATGCGGATGGTGACTTTGTGATCGGGGCTGTACTTGATCGCATTGTCGATGAGGTTTTTGATCGCCAGTGCCAGGAGTTTAAAGTCTGTATGCAGTCTATAGCTGCCTTCATGTATGAGCGTGACGTGCTGTGCCATTTCTGTCTCATCGAGTATCATCAGCTCCAAAGCCTGCTCTACGATGTCGAGGGCACTATAGTTGGCAAGTTTGGCGCGATAACTGGAGGAGAGCATCTGCTCGATCTTGGAAAACTCCTCGATCAGCAGCTCCAGCCGCTCAAAGATCGCATCGTAACCCTCACTCTGCCTGGGGTTTTCCAGAAAGGCATTGAGCAGCCTTCCTTTGGCAATAGGGGTTTTGAGCTCATGCATGATCGCACGCAGAAAGAGCTGTCTGGAGTTGATCAGAGACTCCAGCTTGCGCAGTGCATCATCAAAGGCATTGGCGACCTGGGCGATCTCATCCTGTTTGCTGCTTTTGACGGAGACAGTCAGATCCCCGTCTGCTACCCTGTGTATCTGTGACTGCAGGGTCTTGAGCGGCTTAAGACTGCGGGTCAGCCAGACATAAAGCAGCGCCAGGAAAAGCAGTGCAGAGAGATACCAAAAGAGTGTCTGCCAGGGAAAAGTAACAGCCTGCTTGTCTTTGAGCAGCAACCTGTAGGAGGGATTTTTAATATAGAGATGCATGGTGCCTTTGACGCCGATGATCTTGATCGTGCTTTGCATGATCTTGCGCTTGAAAACAGTATGCCCCTGCTTGAGGATACGCTTGACTCTTTTGGGCTTTCTCAGAAGTGCAAAATCGCTCTCTTTGAGAAAAAGCTTCAAATTGGGATCTTTGATGTTGCGCTGGATACTTTTATCTCTGTTTTGCTTGAAGTGTCTGTTGAGATAGAAAGTGGTTTGAATATAGCGTTTCTGTATCTGCTGAATGTGATTGTTCTTCTGGATATAGAAAAAAGAACCGAAAAATGCCGTAGTAAAGAGTGTTGCGACCAGAAAAATAATACGGATCTTGTTGTAGATACTCATGGGCACCTACTGTGGAGCGAGGAGTTTGTATCCCACGCCACGTACGGTTTTTATCTGTATCTCATCACCGAGCTTTTTGCGTAGGCGGCTGAGAATGACTGAGAGTGAGCTGTCACTACCATACTCAAATACGTCAGAACCATAAAGTATCTGCTCTTTGGAGACGGTACTGCCTATATGTTTGATTAGTAACTGCATTACTGCATATTCTGCAGGGGTTAAGTCCAGCACTTCGCCATCAACACTAATGCTTTCCTGTGTCTCGTTGAGTTGTATTCTTTCCGGATGATTGTCTGTTGCTGTCCCCTGTATTTTTTTGTAGCGCCTGAGTAGCGAAGTGATGCGCGCCACCATCTCTTGCGGATCATACGGCTTGGGCAGGTAGTCATCTGCACCGATCTGCAGGCCGATGACCTTGTCGCTGAGATCACTGCGCGCCGAGGAGATGATGATGGGGATATCGTATTTGGCGACCACTTCGCGGCAGACCTCCAGGCCGTCTATGCCGGGCAGCGTAAGGTCAAGGATGAGTAGATCATACTTCTCCACGCCGCTGCTCAGTCCAAGATAGGGATCCTGGAAGTTGGTGACATGAAGATTGTACCGTGCAAGGTAGTCTGTCAGAAGAGATGCGAACTGTGCATCATCTTCGATCATAAGTAGATTAGCCATAGGCAGATTATACCTGTTTTTACTGATGTTTTTTGATCTTTCTTGGTCTATTGAGCTTTTTTGTCAACTCTATTCTCTGCTCCGGTGTGAGTACTTCGATAAATTTTTCCATCCTATCTGCTCTGACCCTGATCATTGCCTTGGCACGATTTTCGGATGCTGCGATGAATTCCTCTTTGTCAAAACCGTCTACGGAGATGAATTTTCTGAGACCCATGGTGCCCTTGAGGTGCTCTCTCTGTATTTGGCGTGCCCGTTTTGTAGATTTTCTGATCTCTTTCAATTGGGATTTTTGTTCCGCTGACAAATCCAGTCCCTTCAGGAGTCTGCGTATTCTTTTGTTGGGGTGAATCTTGTGGGCACGTTTCATCTGCACCTTTGCATAAGAGTGCTTTTCCAGTTTGTCTACTTTGTCACAGTCATCATTATACTGTGTGCCGTGTGCCATGACACCTGTTAGTCCTGTCACTGCTACGATAGCAAGTATCTTAAGTGTTTTCATTGTTTATCCTTTGTGTGAATTGTCTTTTGACAATGCCATTATGCGGGATGAATCTGAACGAAATACTACTGTATTCTTAACGACTCTTAACGGTTACAGTAGTTCCGGGCGATATTCGAAGTGCATGGTGTCATAATGATACCACTTGCCACCCCAGATAAAGTCATGTTTTTCAAAGATCCTGACGATGGCTTTGAGGATCTGGTTGCGGTATCTGTAGCCTCCCTTGCTCCAGCGCCAGTAGGCAGAGTATTTGACATGGATGTCGATCGCTGCACCGAAAGAGTGGACGGAGAGGCGCTGGGTGCCTGCGATCTTGCGCCACTTGAAGGTACCGCCTATAGGGGTGAGGTATTTTTTGTAGTCTGGATGTGTTTTGAGCAGCTTTTTGAGCTCTTTTTCGACAGCCTGGAGGTGTCGGTGTACATGGTTGACGGTGGTGACTTTCACTGGTTGCCCAAACCAATGAATCGTCGTCAGGCGTTTTTTGACCGCAGAGGCAGCATTGCCATACATTTTGCGGAAAAACCGCTCATTGCGGTATCTGCCGGGATCGTAATTTTTGGGAGGATGGCTGTAGAGCCCTCTGAGGTAAGAGTGCGTAAACATATCCTCTATATCTGCCCGCTTGAGAATTTTGTCAAATGTCTCTCTTTTGCCGTCATCATAGGGCATACTGCTGCCGTCTTGCCAGATGATTTTATTATGTTGGCAGGCCTTTATTTGAGGATACGCCTCTGCGAGCCTTTCGGCATTATCATCGCATTTTGCATGGAGCAGGGTGCCTGCAAACAGAGCAGAGACTAAAACGGGTATCAATCTTTTCATATACTTCCTTGGGGTATTGGGCTTTGGAATATTATAGCATACATTCAGCGACAATTTGAGATAATAGTCCAAACCAAAAAGGCAGGCAGATGAAAATAAAAGAATGTAGCACGCTCGAAGAGACAAGAACAGAGATAGACAAGCTGGATGATCAGATCGTCGAACTGATCGCAGCAAGAAATGCCTATGTCAAGCAGCTGGCACACTTTAAAAATAGTATAGAGGAGATCAAGGCAGAGGATCGCATCTCCGGCGTGATCAGCCGTGTACGCTCCAAGGCAATAGAGTTTGATCTCTCTCCCAATCTTATCAACGAACTCTATATTCGCAT
>CAMZLC010000098.1 GCA_947311605.1 uncultured Sulfurovum sp. | reverse complement strand
TGACGATGGTATCTTCGGCTGCATGAGCCTCCTTGCCTGCGAGGATCACTGCCCCAAACATCTCCCACTGCAGGAAAAGATCGCCTATATGCGGCGTAAGCTGGTGGCGAAGCGATAAAATGTCAAATAAACTTGACATTTTATCGATATACTTTGCGTAGAGATATTGCACCCCCCCCGCAATATCTCTTTTATTGCTAAATAAACCGACACTCCCTCCTAAGCCTACCCTGACGATCTGACATGTTCATTATATTCTTGCTATAATGACCAAAAGATTATCCAAAATGAGGAGGAAGCCCTGTGACCCTCAGAGAAATCATCAAAGAATACAGCGAGTTATTGTTTGTCGCGGCAGTGGTATTGGCACTGTTTCTGCTGGCAGCCTGGCTCTCCCCTACTCCCCGTGAGCAGTTGACCTATCTGCAATATTTCTTTATGACACTTGCAACGATCTATGTCCTGATCACCCTGCTGGTGCTGGTGGTGCTGGGGTTTCGCAAACTCTCCTACTATATGGTGATTTTTTTGGCTATGGCTATCTATATGGGTGGGCTCACTATCGCGGCGATTGCCATTTTGTTGACCTATCTCTCCTGGGGATTTGTCTTTGCTCTAGAGATACTGCTTGTCTATCATGAGGTAGAGAGTGCCAAAGAGTGGTTTGTCAAACGTTACGACTATCAGAGTTTTGAGAGGGAGTATCGTGTGTTTTATCCGCTTGTGCTTTTTTACTACTTTTTACTGGAGTGGCTGCCAGACAGGATGCATGGGAATCCTATCGCCAGCTTCAAGCCAGACAAGGTGCTTGTGGAGATGAGAGAGATACTAAAATAAACAGCTATAATGCACCCTATCCCAGCGCAAAAGGTACTATATACATGTCACAAAAATATACTGTAGCCACGCAGACCACACTTCTTCCATTTCTTTTTGAAGTGCTTCAGGGCTGGTCTAAAAAAACCATCAAGCAGCGCCTTCGCGGGGCTTCCGTATCGGTCAATGGCAAGGTGGAGACCCAGCATAATGCCATACTCCTCACGGGGGATGAAGTAGCAATAGGTGCTGCAGGGCAGAGCAGTGAACAGAAGAATACACAACGCATAAAGCTCGACATTCTCTATCAAGACAAAGATCTGATCGCCATCAACAAGCCGGCAGGACTCCTCTCGGTAGGCACAGCCAAAGAAAACAGGCAGCACGCATTGGCACTGCTCCGTACCCAGCTCACTCGGGGCAAGCACAGTGTGAGGCTCTGGCCAGTACACAGATTGGACAGAGAGACCTCCGGCATCCTACTTTTTGCCACCTCCAAAGAGATACGCGAGGCCGTGATGTCAGACTGGCATCCCACAGAAAAGGTCTATCTGGCGGTTGTCGAAGGAGTGCCTGACCTACAGACGGGTACCGTGTCCGAAGCATTGAGGCCGGATACCGAAACATACCGTATGCATGTAGGTGCGCACCCTGATGCCAAGCCGGCAGTGACGCATTATGAGATCAAAGAGAGCACTGCCCACAGAGCACTGCTTGAAGTGCATATAGAGACAGGCAGACAACATCAGATACGCGCCCACATGGCATGGCTGGGACACAGCATCGTAGGCGATGAGCGCTATGGCACCCGAGGCAAACGCATGGGACTTCATGCTTCACGGCTCAGTTTTTGTCATCCTGTGAATGGAGAGAGGATCGTGCTGGAGGTGCAGGTGCCGCATGATTTTTTTGCATTGCTTCAAGCGTAGGTTGCTATTTTGGTTCGGCACGAGGCTTTTACGGCATGCTTCAAGCTAAGCACTTTTGGAGCAGCGACTTTAGTCGCTGACATGCGACCAAAGTCGCATCCCCTTACAATATTTCCCCCTAAAAGATAGAGAGTCCCGTCTTGGTCGTGAAGCGCTCCAGAGCCAGTGTACCGGCATGTGAGTTGCCGTAGCGGTTGAGTCCGGGTGACCAGACGGCGATACTCATCACTCCGGGTACTGTCGCAGCGATCCCTCCCCCTACGCCACTCTTGGCAGGCAGCCCGACATGAAAGGCAAACTCCCCGCTGGCATCATAGTGACCACAGGTCAGCATCATGGCATTGATACGCTTGGCCTGCGGCGGGGTGACAAACCGTGTGCCGGAGATCGGATCGGTGCCGCCAAATGCCAGAAAAAGCATGGCGCGGGAGAGCTCCTCCGTATTCATAGTGATGGCGCAGTGCTTGAAGTAGGTCATCACAGTACGCTGTACATCATTCTCAAAGTTTCCAAAACTCTTCATGAGTCGTGCCAGTGCCAGGTTGCGGTCTCCATGTGTCATCTCCGAGTTGGCAACCACTGGATCAAAAGAGATCTCCGGATTGTCGCTGATCTGACGAATAAACCCGATCACTGCTTCCAGTGTCTTGTACTCGTCCTGATAATGGCTGATCAGAGCATCGGTGATGGCGATCGCGCCTGCATTGATAAAAGGATTTCGCGGTTTGCCGTGTTCGTACTCCAGCTGTACCAGCGAGTTAAAAGGATTGCCCGAAGGCTCGACCCCTACCCGCGTGTAGAGTGCCTTGCTATAGATATCCAATGCCATGGTAAAGGTAAAAGCCTTGGAGACACTCTGTATAGAAAAAGGTTTGCTGCTCTCCCCTACCGAATATACCGATCCGTCAGGCAGTGTGAGCGTCATAGCGAATTGCTCTCGCTTCACCTCCGCCAGTGCCGGGATATAGTCCGCCACCTTGCCGCGAGAGAGCTCCGGCTCTATCTCATTATAGATCTCATTGAGTATATTCTGAAAGTCCATTTTGTCTACCTTGGGTTGTTTGGGCGTATTATGGCGTAGAGAGGGTTAAGGGCAGATGCCGAGGAGGGTCTTACTGTTGCAGGTAATCCGCCAGCAGTCCGTACAGTACCCTCTCTGCCTCATCCATGTCTCGTCCGAAACAGATGATCCCCTCCTCGTGCCCTGCCATGGCGAAGATCGGGTTGGAGAGGGGATCTGTGTCGCTGTAAATACGGATCACCTCCTCGATCATCTCGATGGTACCGTACTCCACATTGGCTGTCTGCAGGTACTCTCCTGAGAGCATAAACCTCCATAGTGCCATCGAGTGGATATGGATCACGGCTCTGATCTCGGGGCTGAGACCGTACACCGTGCCATGGGTGAGGGCTTCGGAGCTGGGTCTGGCGGCACCCGATGCCTGCAGGCAGAAGCTTCTGTCGTCGCAAGCCTCTACGAGTGCATAGTGCCGGGGGGTCAATCTGGGCAGGTGACCGGTCTGCGTGCCGGTGATCACAAAATGCTCTCCTCGCCTGCGGCGGCTGATATTGCCATACCCGATTCCATCTGGATAGGCACCGATCAGACCCATGGCATAAAGTCTGGCGCGGCAGGATTCGACAGGAACGATCACAGAAGCTTTCAATGCCTTGCTTTTACTGAATGTCAAGTCATATTTGACGACCCCTTCCATCAGATCAGATCCTCAAACATCGCCTCAACCGCCTCTACAGTGGGATCGCAGACACCCCGCTCTGTGATCAAGCCCGTGATCAGTCTCGCAGGCGTGACATCAAAGCCATAGTTTAGTGCCGGCGAAGCGGACTGTATGATCTGCAGGGTGGTTGCCCTCCCCTCTGCATCTATGCCGCGTATGATCTTGACTTCATCCTCATCCCGTATCTCGATAGGAATCTCCGCCACACCGTCAAGCACCTCAAAATCAAAGGTGGATGCAGGCAGGGCAATATAGAACGGTACTCCGTTGTCGTGCGCAGCCAGAGCCTTGAGGTAGGTGCCGATCTTGTTGGCGGCATCGCCGCTTCGGGCGACACGGTCTGCGCCGGTGACGACCATATCGACCATCCCGTGCTGCATCAAGTGCCCCCCGACATTGTCGGCGATCACCGTATGATTGACCCCCGCCTGAGAGAGCTCCCAGGCGGTGAGGTTGGCTCCCTGATTGCGCGGTCGGGTCTCATCGACCCAGACATGGATATCGATGCCTCTTTTTTGGGCTTCATACACAGGTGCCAGTGCAGTGCCGCTATCCACGATCGCCAGCCATCCGGCATTGCAGTGGGTAAGGAAGTTGAATCTCTCCAAGCCTTTCTCCTCCATGATGCGCTCAATGATGTCTGCGCCGAACGCACCTATCTTTTCTGTCCTGAGCACATCCTCATCGGCAATCAAGATTGACTCTCTTCTCAGTGCGTCTACCAGTGCGTCCCCAGTGAGCCCGCTTGTCTCGACCAGTGTCATCATCCTGTCTACTGCCCACATGAGATTGACCGCCGTGGGACGGGAGTCACGGATCGCCTGCGCCAGCGGTCTGAGCGCCTCAATATTCCCCTGCACTTCTCTGGCTGCAAGGTACACGCCAAATGCTGCCACATTGCCGATCACCCCTGCCCCTCGGACGGTCATATCCTTGATCGCGCGTACGGACTCGTCCGCATTGGTCAACATCTTAGTCTCGTACTCAAAAGGGAGTTTGGTCTGGTCGATCACCTCCAGATCACCGTGTTCCGTCAGCCATAATGCCCTGTATGTTCCATCCATCATTTATCCTTTGATTCTCTCGATAATTTCATCCACCGAATCGATACGATCATGCTCCATCACAAATCCTCTGGCGATCTCAAAAACCCGCTCTTCGGCCTGCTGCCGCAAGACCGGATCTTCAATACCTCGGATATCGGCTACGCCCGCGATCCCAAAGATCCTGCGTGCCATCTTGCAGCCGGCAAACCCGATCGTGTCATGTAGAATCCCCAGCATGAATTTTTGCATCAACGCTTCTTTGCTCTCATCATTCAATAGTCCGGGGATGATCAGAGCCGAATGTTCTGTCTCTCGCCATAGTGCCAAAAACTTCTCCTCAAACTGTGTCCACGTATCACGGATTGTCTCGATCAGCCAGACTTTGTGTTTCTCATTGCCCGTGACGATGTCGTGGTGAATATAGTTTTGTACCAGATTGGAAAGCAGCGCACCGATATCAAAGCCAAACGGCCCCACAAAGGCAAACTCGGGATCGATCATGTAAGTCTCTTCGGCATTGGTCATCAGCGATCCAGTATGCAGATCACCGTGCAGCAAGGCATCGGCCTGGGTCATAAAGGTATATTTGAGCTCCAGTACACGCTCTTTGAATGGCATATCAGCATAGATGCGCTCTGCCAGAGGATTGCCGTCAGCCTGATCATTGTTGTTGGTTTCATGAGGCATATAGGGGAAAGTAAAGACAAAATCTTCCGTCAGTCTGCACAGTTCTGTATTGGCGCTGAAGCGATCCATGAGCGCGCGTTTCTGCGCGCTTTGCAGTACCAGAGAGGAGGTGTAAAAGAGGGTCTGAGCCAGGTAACTGGAGATATGTTCGGCAAAATGCGGGTACTGTATCCCCTGGAGCAGTCCGGTGCGCAAGATCACATGGTCACCCAGATATTCCATTACCAATAAACTCATCTCCTCACTCGCATAGTAGATATCCGGTACAAAATCCGGCGCAAGGCGTTTGTATTCCTGCAAGGCTCGGATCTCATAGGTCATCCGCTCACGACTCAGCGGAAACCCCTCTCCGGCGATCCGCAAATAGGGCACGGCCTGTTTGGCGATCACGGCTTTTTCCGGGTGGGTGACCGAACGCACCAGGTAGACGAAATTGAGGTTGCCATCCCCGATCTCGCTTGCCTCGATCGCATCCCCGCCAAAAAAATCCCGCACCGCATCCAGACCCTCTAAAAAATGACAGACCGTGTCAATATCCAGTGCTTTGTATTCCATGCTTTATCCTTTGTGTTTCATCTTATAATACGTCAGACCCAATGCCAGCAGAAGCACGATACCTTTGACGATGTCCTGCGAATAGTAAGGAAAGCTCATCATCACCAGTCCATTGAGCAGGATCCCCATCAGCAGGGCTCCCAGCAGTGTACCGAAGGCATTGGGCTTGCCCGTACCCAGTACTGAAAAACCGACAAAGGCTGCCGCTACCCCATCCATGAGATAGGGGGCGCCCGCATCCACCTCACCAGAACCCAGCCGTGCTGCCAGCACCACACCGGCGAGTGCCGAGAGGAAACCTGACATCACATAGGCGATGAGCTTGTAGCGGTTGATCTTGATGCCTGAGAGTTTGGCTGCCTCCTGATTGCCTCCGATCATGTAGAGGTAGCGGCCATACTTGGTATAGTTGAGAAAGATATGCACCAGCAGCGCTACCACCAGCATGACATACACTGGGATCGGTATCCCCAGCCATTTACCCTGTCCGATCGCCAGAAAGGCTTTGCTCATCGTGTGTTCCGCGATGCCGCCGCCGGGAATAGGCATAAAGTTGTAGATCGCAGAGCCGTCCTGAAAAGTGACTGAGATACCCGTAAGCAAAAACATCATTGAGAGGGTTGCCAGCATATCCTGAATACCGATCTTGATGATCAAGAAGGCATTGAAAAGCCCGATCACTACGCCCACCAATAGCGGTGCGATAACTGCAGGCACCACACCATAGCCCCAGATCACCATAAATTTGGCAGCAATCACCGCTGCAAATCCTGCCGTAGCCCCTACGGAGAGATCAAATCCATCGATCGTCAGTGAGATGGTGATCGCCAGACCGATCAATGCCACGATAGAGACAGAACGGAAGATATTGGTCACATTATTGAAATTGAGAAAATTATCCAGTGTGAGTGAAAAATAGAGCAACGCCCCAATCGTCACCAGTATCGTACCATACTTGTAGAAAAATCCAAAAATATCCAGCTTTTTAGTTGTCAAACGCCTTTCCTCCTGTCGCATAAAATAGTAACTCCTCCTCACTGGTATCGGCAGTGACGAGTTCCTTGACGATCGTGCCGTTGTACATCACATACACACGGTGGGTCAGCCCCAGTATCTCGGCAAATTCACAAGAGGCATAGACCACCCCTTTGCCTGATTCGCCCAGCTCAGCGATGAGATGGTAGATGTCGGACTTGGAGCCTACATCCACGCCTTTGGTCGGTTCATCCAGCAAAAAAAGTGTCGCATCCGAGAGGAGCCATTTTCCAATGACGACCTTCTGCTGGTTGCCTCCACTGAGATTGGCTACCCGCTGTTTCTCGTCCGTAGTCTTGATGCCGACCTTGGCGATACTCTCCAGGGATGCCTTCTTGATTTTGCCTGCACGCATCAGTGACGCAGTGCAGTAACGATCAAGGGTGGGGAGGGTCAGGTTGGTGCTGATGCGCTCCTCTACCAGTATGCCCTCTTTGCGTCTCTCTTCAGGTACCAGTGCCACGCCAGCCTTGACCGCATCCGAGGGGGTGCGATAGTGTCGCGGCTCACCATGCATGCGCACCTCTCCTTCACTTATCTTTCCTTCGCCAAAGAGTAGCTTGCACACCTCCGTCTTGCCGCCCCCTACCAATCCGGTCAGCCCTACGACTTCACCGGCACTTACCGTGAGATCTACTTCGTGAATGCCGCCCTCACCACTGAGTCCCTTGACCTCCAGAAGCGTCTCTCCCATCTGCGTACGTATGGCGGGATAGGCATGGTCCAGCTTTTTGCCCAGCATCGCTTCGACGATCTTGTCGATACTACTTTGAGTTGCAGTATAGGTGCCTACCAGCCTGCCGTCTCTTAGCACGGTGATCCTTTCGCAGCTATGAAAAACCTCGTCGAGTCGGTGAGAGATAAAGACAATCCCCATCCCCTCCTCCCGGAGCTTTTTAATAATAGCAAAAAGCGTCTCTGTCTCCTTGAGACTGAGTGGTGCCGTAGGCTCATCCAACAACAAATATTTGGCCTTTTGATAGACGGCACGACCGATCAGTACCATCTGCTTCTGCGAAAGTGTCAGGTCACTGATGCGCTGTTTAGCTTGGATATCCAGCCCGATCGCATCGATCTCTTTTTGTGCTTTGGCATAGATCTCTTTCCAGCGGACAAAGAGCCCATATTCAGGGCTGCTGATTTCATCCATCATCATATTTTCGGCCACGCTGAGGTGGGGTACCAGCGCGGTATCCACCTCCTGATAGACGATGACAATCCCGTGCGACTTGGCATCGGTAGGATTTTGGATAGAGACAGAGGTGCCGCCGATGGCGATCTCTCCCTCTGAGGCGGTGTAGGCTCCAGAGAGTACCTTCATCAGGGTGCTTTTCCCGGCACCGTTGGCACCCACCAGCGCATGTACTTCGCCAGGTTTCACCTCAAAATCCACATCCTCTAGTGCCTTCACTCCCGGAAAGTACTTAGAGATACTTCTCATCGTCAACATGCTATCGCTCCTACTTTTTCAATGTGCTCATCCAAGGTTCAACAAAGGCATCTGAGCTGCCCCAGGCCGGATAGAGTTTTGCCAAATCTTTCATGCTGACGCGCTCTTTGGGAAGGTCGGCTGACTTGACTAGTATAGGGGTCATAGAGTAATAGCGCGGAATACGCTCACCAGCCAATGCCTTGAGCGCCAGTCTGATCTGCACTCTGCCTACCAAAGAAGGATTGACTGCAGCAGAAGCCTTCCAGACCTCAGGGTGTGTCTGCATCATCGCCAAGTCTTGATCGGAGATATCTACAGAGAAAAGAGGAATCTTTTTGCCTGAGGCGACGATGGCATTGTAGAATCCTTTGGCATACTCATCCCATACGGCATAGACGGCATCAATATTATTGCTGGTTGTCAGCAGTGTCTCCAGGGCTGTCTGCGCTTTGGGCATCGGATTACTGGTGCCTAGGTCGATCGTATTGACCACCTTGATACCGGTGTAGGTAGGCAGGATGGCGCCTTCCCAAATGCGGTGTCGCTTGTCAGTGGGCGGTACATTGGCGACACGGTTATAGATCACATTACCTTTGCCGTCGAGTGCCTGTACCAGTGCCATTTGCGAAAGCAGTCCCATCATCAGGTCATACTGATCCATGGAGACCAATTTTCCGTTGGCAGTCTTTTCGTCTACAGCGAAATCATTGTCAAAGACGATCACCGGAATACCTGCCTGTAGTGCCTTTTTGACTGCACCGGTTAGCGCGTCTGCCTTGCCGTGAGAGATCAGGATCGCATCCATCTTGTTGATGACTGCATTTTCGATCCCCTCTGCCATCTTGGCGAGGTTATGATTGGCATCGATAACACTCAGGTCTATACCATATTTGGCTGCCTCGGACTTGGCACCATTGATATGCATGATCATGTGTGTGCCGGTACCCCACTCCTTGACCAGTGCCATTCTCAGTTTTTTACCCTTGACCCCTGCGGGCACCTCTGCACTTACCGTCACCACAGCAACCAGTGCTGCCAATAGGGTAATCATTAATTTTTTCATCTGTTCTCCTTTTTGATGCATGATATACGAGGGGTTATCCCTCACGATTCATGTACGGTCTGTACATGCTCAAGCCAGCCAATCAGTTTCTCCTCCTTTACCAAAAGTCATGTTGCAGCTCAAAAAATTGGTATGCAAACTGCTGTTATGCTAGCACTTTCCTCTGTAAAAATAGTTTAAACAGAATATATTTTGAAACTTTTTTAAAATATTGTAGAAAAAATGCTCAATATATGAAAATATAGCAATTTGACATATTTTACCTTTTTGTACAGAAAAAAGGATACACTGCGCTTATGTATCAAAAAAAGAAAGAACGACTCTATATTTCAGCACTCTTGGAGGATCCGGCCGTCACCTACCCTGCCTATTATCTACTGAGCAGCAGTCTGTTGAAAAATGAGATGCTTATGACGGCATTGGAAGCACTGCATCGTTTCGATTTTCGCTATTACGAAACACCTAGGAGTCACAGGGATATCTTTGCGATGTTTGCCTCAGGTACTTTTCCTATCTACAAAGAGAAGTATATTGTGGGGTATTTTGGCGGCAAGATGATGTATCTGGAGTCACAGGGGTGGAGAGGAATGCCGGTCACTGATGATATCTTTGAGATGGAGCACTGGCTGGTATGCTGAAGGCTAAAGTTCGTCCATGGAGACAAATACTATCCCCGCTTCTCCCATGAGACCCACCTGCTTCTGGCAGGCCAGTGAAGGAAGCGAGATATACCCCTCGTACTTTTTACCCTGATGATAGTGCCCTTCTATCACCCAATCTGCATCACTATAGCTGCCAAATATCTCCTTGGCTTTGGTCTCAAAATCGGGCAGCTCGTGACAGATCTCCTTGCTGGACAAGTGGGCTATTTTTTGTTCGATGATATGGGGTTTCAGCCATTTAATTGTATTTAATATGAACGGATTTCTCAGGATTCTACTCAGCAGACCATGTTTCCATCCAGAGGAAAATCTGTCACCGTGAGAAAGCCCTACAACAAAGCCATCATATCCCATATATTGGGGCTGATCTATTCTTGAATAGATTTTAATATTTTTAAATATCTTTCTAAGCTGAAAGTCATGGTTGCCTTCAAAGTAAAAAATATCAGTATGTCTGGAGATGGATTGGATGCGTGCTATTGCCTCGGCATTGAGGGCATAGCTTTTTTCTAGTCCCCCTACCAGCAGATCAAAGATATCTCCCATCAAAAAAAGCTGAGGCACCACAAGTTTTCCTGTATCTATATGATGGAGCCATTCCAAAAGCGTATCGCCATGTGTAGGATAGTGTGCATCAGCGATAAAAAGTGCCCCCTTCTCTATCTGTATCATGGGACTATGACTTCTTGGATTGGCTAGGGTACATAGGCGATCGTCGGAAGTCCCATTCCCTCATCATATCCACACATCAGGTTGGCTGCCGCCAATGCCTGGGAGCTTGAGCCTCGCAGGATATTGTCTATGGCTGCATTGACAAACAGCGCGTTGCCGTTGGTGGCCGCAAAGATGTCGCAGAAGTGCGTCCCGGCGGTGTGTTTGATGCTGACAGGCGTCTGCCGAATACGGATGAAGGGATCGTTGGCATACCGTTTTTGCAGTATTTCGTTCGGATCGATATCCTCTTTGAGCGTGGCATAGACGGAAACCAGCTCTCCCCGCGTGGCAGGGATCAGATGCGGGACAAAGTTGACATGCATCTTGGCACCGCCGAGCTTCTCTATCTTTTCTGCGATCTCAGGAGCATGACGATGCTTGAGCGGATTGTAGGCGAAAATATTGTCATTGACTGTGACGAATTGTGTGATCTCATTCAGCTTTTTACCTGCACCACTCACCCCTGACTTGGCATCGACAAACAGCGGTGCATTGGCATCGATATAGGGGATAAACGGCAAAATACCCAGCAGCGTGGCTGTCGGATAGCAGCCGGGCCCTGCGACCAGTCTGGCTTTGGCGATATCCTCGCGAGTATACTCGATGAGTCCATAGACTGCCTCATCCAGATGCGCTTTGTCCTCATGAGGGCAGTAGTGCGCTTCGTAGGTTTCCAGATCGAGGCGGTAGTCTGCAGAAAAATCCACAATCTTGACACCCTGCTCTATCAATCCTTTGGCGAAACCCATAGAGGTCTTGTGCGGCAGCGCCAAAAAGACCAGTTCGCAGCGTGCGATGATCTCCTCTTGTGAGGCAGCCTCCACCGGCAGACTGAGTACGCCCTCCAGTGCCGGGTGCAGCTGCTCTATCATCGTATCACCCGCTGTAGTCGCCAGATAGCTCAACGCAAACCCTGGGTGATTCACTAGCATCTTGACAAGCTCCAGCCCCGTATAGCCACTGGCTCCAACAATACCTACATGTATTTTCTTATTTGCCATGCCTGATCCCTCCTCTTTGTATGTATGCTTAGCCCAGTACGATCTCTTCGTAG
>CAMZLC010000097.1 GCA_947311605.1 uncultured Sulfurovum sp. | reverse complement strand
TGGAATGACCACTGCCCGAGGCAAGACAAAGTCGGCAACTGCACGAGAGTGTCGCATTGGATTATCTGCGTCTGCCTATTTTTCTCTTTGAGCGTTTTTTGATGGTTCGCTCTCTTTTTTGTATGCGGTGCTTGGCTCTTGGTTTGGTTCGTCTCTTGCGCGTACGCCTCTCTGCCTTTTGCAGTGCAGGCTCAGCTGCGATACCGCTGGAGACGAGTGCAGACGTTGCGAGTGCCAGAGCACCGATGATACTCATTTTATTTCTCATGATTTGCCTTTTTGGTGTGTTTTGATTTGTTTGGGCATCTTATGTTTTTTCTTTAGGCGTTTGTGAGATGTCTTTTTTTCTACTCTCATGGGACTCATTTTTCCGCCTACACATATCAGTTGTCCGCCTCGCCATCCTACCCTTTCTCCTCCACTGGCAAAGCATTCTCTTTTGAATCTTGCCACATCACCATAGGCAGCATATAGAGCAGTGGATGATGCAAGCAAAGCAACTACAGCGGTGAGTGCTATATGTTTTTTCATGATTTATCCTTTATGTTGAAATTGAAATCATCTTTGAATAGATGTTTCATGGGTGTAGTATGACAGCAAAGGGTAATGAAGGGTAAAAAAATAGGAAAAAATATAAGTTTCCAGTCTTACGGTTTTCTGCAAGACTGGAAATGAACTATGGCCGGAGTATATATTGGTATATATAGTCTGCACCCCTTTTGGTTTCATAGCCATTTAGCAGGTGATAGGTGCGTTGCCATATTGTAAATTGCTTATAATACCAAGTGATCTTTGGTACATACATGCTGACAGAGATTGTTATAAAGTGGGAAATTTTAATCCTGATTACTTTGTGTACCCATGTCAAACGAGGGAGATCCAGACCAATCCATTTTCCCCGTACGCTTTCCATCTGCTGTGAGGCATATTGTGGGCTGACAAGTCCAAGGGAGAAGACACTTTCTCCTGCATTATTTCTGTGTGTTACGCTGCTTTCTTCCTGATTATTATACAAAGGGTTGGAAATGATATTGTAAGAATTTTTTCCATTCCGTCTTATGCGGTCGACATTATCAAAGTGATCGCCAGCTACTTGAATAAACGGATAATGGTTTTTTAGATATCCGTAATGAGCACTATAGATGCTATTGCCTTGATACATTCCCATCGGGGACAAATAAGGATTTACAAAATACTTTCTCGTGCCCGATGCTGCACTAAATCGAGACTGGACTGCTACGGTGGCTGACCGCAGGAAATTATTGCCAAGATCCAATAGCTTTAGTGGGTTTTTAACCGTGAAGGATGGTAAGAACTCTTTATTCGCTGCTTGTGACCATGAAGGCACGACACCGTCTTTGTATCCTCGCAACAAGATTCCGCCTACTGTTCTCTTGACGTCAGATTGTGCTTCATTTTCAGCTCCTGTCATACCGCCTATTAAAAGCAATGTAGGCTTCCTTCCCATTTCCATGATGTTCTGCCAATATTTTACAATATGAGGAACACCGAGATCAACCATGATGGAGTCCAGAGTATTGAATGTTTGTCGCATGTCTGTGAGTAATCCCGCGGAGGCTACTGCTGATCCGCCAATAGCGGGATTGATTGCCACATGCAGATCCAAACTATCTCTAAAATGTGCATCAGTATGGTAGATACTGTTAGTATCATTTTTGTCTCTTTCTGTCAGGCCAAACATAGTGCTCACCACCATTCCACCTGTTGAATGGCTAATCAATACGATACCATTATCCCCAAAACATTGGTTTTTCCCATTTTCTGAAGAGACAACGCCACTATTGTTATTTCTCATAGCGTCTCTTATTTGATGCATGATAGAGTTGACGGCATACGGCAGTCTCTGAGCCGTTGGCCATGTGACAACAAGATAAGAGTTGCTTGGCCTGGTGGATCCATTTGTGTAAAGCATTTCGTATATGTGATCACTCCAGTATGCAGTTGATTTGTTGTGGTATTCTCCACCCGCATAAAAATCTGACCTATTCGCAGGCCAGTTACCGGCAAAATTGTGACTGTTCGGGTCTTTTCTCGCATCGATAACATCACGCTGTAGTCCATGCACATAAACAATATCTCTTCCTGAAAATGGTTTGCTTGTGTCTACTATTTTATCTGTACATTTTTCAAAGTAAGATGATCCTATGGCTGTCATATTGGTGTCGCTACTTACATCTGTCGTGATGTTTTGTTCTTCGATGAATGCATCGTTTGTTGTTCTGTTGTCTTCTGCATTGCTATATGCTGTCTCGAGTTCAGCAATTACTTCTTCCTGTTCTCCTGAAGGTATTCCATTACCTATCGTGGCACATTCCATCGAAGTATTGTTGGCCTCAGCATACCAGTTTGACACAGAGGTATCGTACTCTGGGTACAGGTCGTTGACGGCACCTACCACATAATCAAAAGGTGTGATTACGGCACCTGGCGTGTTTGCATCAAAAATTGGATTTTCTATATTGTATACTTCGCCGCATCCACCACCAGTTGTTTCTACGAGACACACCCTGTCTATAAGCGCATTGATGGTCGTATTGTCCTCATTGAAAACCGCAATGGCAAGGCGGCTGAAATTTTTATTGGCTTTCCAGGGATTGAGTGTGACCTTGACCCAGTTTCCCGTATAGGTCATGGTGCCAGTCACAGCCATGATAGAAGTATTGGCATCTGGCTGCAGATCATCGAGTGTACCGTTAAATGCCAGTGCTTTGATCTGGAAGTCTGTTTTTCCTTGATGTTTGAGGGAAAATTTCAGCTGATAATATTTGCCCTGCTCTATAGGGTGGTCGAGTGTCTGAAAGATGACATGGTTGGGTGTTGAAAATCCTGCCGAGCCATTGTCGTCATCTCCATGCTGGAGAGGGTAGACGGGTGTAATGTCAGAGAAATCTGCGATGCTGGTCGTCATCCATGGAGTGCGTGGCGCACTGAGCCCAAAGCTTGCATCACGCACCATATTGTTCTCACAAGTATGTGGGTCATCCTCCTCTATCCCCATGGATACGGTAGAATAGAGGAAGCTGTTCCATTTTGTTTGTGCATTCTCAGCCGCATTTGGCTCGCCTACACGCCAGGCATAACCTACATTTTCGTCTAAAGTCAAAGAGGGAAACTGGATCTCGAATTGGCACTCATTGGGTACCTGCAGTATCTCATCTATGACCACTGTTGCATCGGAAGTTTGAGCATCTATTTTGATCACTTTGAGTTGTACATCATGTAGTGCGTTTGTGCTGTTTCTGCACGAGAAGGCCGAAGAGGTATCATTGGTATTTCTCTCAAATCGGAAAGTCGGATTTGGATTTGTCAACACTTGGGTATCTGTAGGGCTGAGGTTAATATAAGTGACCTCTTCTGTTGCGCCTCCCTTGCCACACCCTATGATGGTAAATAACGCCAAAACAGTGGCAGCAAAAAACAGGTATCTTTTCATCGCTTATCCTTGTGTACTAAAATGTTTATGATACAAGTATGACCAGAAAGTGTAATGAAGTGTAAAAAATAGAAAAACAGGACAAAAGAGTGCATTTTTCGCTTCAATGAGATAAGCCCGACAGACTCCTAGTGCAGGATGTACCCCTGCCCATAGACACTCTCTATGCATCCCTCTGGCAGTTTCTTTCTCAGGTTGCTGACGAGGTTTTTGACTGAGTCGATGGAGATCTCTCGCTCGAAAGCATCTTCCCAGCAGGCTACCATAATATCCTCGTAGGTGACGAGAGTGGGGCGTTTGTCCAGTAGCAGTGTGAGGAGCGTATGCTCTTTGATGCTTAGATGCAGGGAGGTGTCGTGCAGGCTGAGTTTTTTTGATTCTCTGTTCCAGAGGTAGCCGTCTCCCAGATTGTAAAATTTGGAGGGGTTGCTGGAGAGCTCAT
>CAMZLC010000096.1 GCA_947311605.1 uncultured Sulfurovum sp. | reverse complement strand
TAGAGTCCGATTGCCTGTAGCGGTTTGCCTTTGATCTCCCCACAAACACCACTCTGCTTGATATAGGATTTTGCCTCGGCTACGCTGGTGAACTTTTTATCGATGGTTTTACACTTTTTCTTGTATGCTTTCTCACCCATTTTTGCCATTTTTGCCTGACGCATCTTTTTGGCTTTGGTGTCGCTTTCAAAATCTTTCTTGGCGAGCGCAAGTACTTCGTCAAACTTCATGACTTTCCCCCCAAACTTCTTGGCAAAATCTTCCGCCGCCTCTTTGGTGCCAAAGGCATATTTGCTGATCTTTTTTGCCATTGTGGCTGGCTTGGAGCTACCTACGATATAAAAGGCTTTATTGGCATCTATAAATTTGAGTGTCGTATTATCCACTACCTTTACATTTGTTGCCTTTTTGCCACCATTCATCTCCTCCACCAAACAATATATGGAGCAAAATTGCTTCACTTTGGCATCCACAGTCGCTGCGTGGTTGGTACGATAAAACATCGGCAGGGTCATTCCACACTTGGTGCAGAACATTTTACTCTTTCCTTTTTGCAAAATCTCCGCTTTTCCCATGGGAACCATGCGATAGTTTTTGGGCATCTTCATCCCCTTTTTCATGCCGGTACCATTCTGCATACCCATCCCCTCTGCCTGAGCCATACCCACACCTATGGCAGCGATCACTGCCATAGCCAATATCATTTTCAAGATTTTCATCTGTTTCTCCTTTTTGTTTCAGATAGCATATTTTAATACTGTAGTGTTAATTTTGTGTTAAATTTTATCCCTCGCTACTCAATTGTCATGTGAGTAGTGATCACACCATAGGCTCCATGCCTTGTCACGCCTCCTCTGGCATGGCAGAAGTTACAATTGGCTCTCTTGGCCCCTTTGTGTGTATAGGGTGCTGACTGGTTTACCACATTGTCATCTTTATCAACTACCAGTGCCGTAAAATCGCCTTGCAGCTTCCGTGCATCTATAGCAAAATTTTCTCCACCCCCTTTGGCCACTTTTGCCTTGAGCGTATCTCCATTCCTAAACTCAAACTTTATCCTATATCCATGTACGGTTTTTGTGCCGTTGATATCCCCATAGATCTTCCCGCCCGCAAAACTATGACACAGCATACAGTGTCTTCCGTGACAATGGTCTCTGCCCGAAGTCACTTTTGATACATCATTGTCGGTCAGCTTCTTTAGTGAGTTTTCCTTGAGCAGATTCATATAAAAAGCATCTACCTTGAAGGTGGTGTCGTCTTTGGCATACAGCACGATACCGCCATTGCTATCGATGGCACTCGTAAGAAATCGACTGTTGGAGAGGAATGTTTGGAAGTTGTAGTTAGACACACTTCCCATGGCAATACCATCGTCAAATGGATAATTTGGATCGATGGCTTTGAGTGTGCCACCTCCATAGGTATCATTGACATCCATACGAACAAACGCATAAGGGGTATAGGGCAGTGAGGATTCGGGACTGTACACTCCCTCTTGTGACAGGGCAATGCCCGCCCAAAAGCTATTTGCTTTACACTCTATTTCTCCATCCTCGAAGATGCAAGCATCAAATGTGGTCTTGCCACTTTTCGGGTCTAGTGCATAGGTCACATACAGATAGCGCTCTTTCATTCCGTAATAGACATATTTGTATCCTTTTGTCAAATCCGTCTCTATCAGTTTCACCGGCTTCGTAGTGCTACCATCCTTTTTGGCGGCCAACAATAATACATCACTGCCAAAGATAACCCACTCTTCTGTAAAGCTGCGTATCCGCTCAATAAAATCCCCCTTGGCTATCTTTATGAGCTTTTTGTTTTTAATATCGACACGATTTAGTGTACCGTCCGTAGCAATAAAGTAGAAGCTGCCCCCCTGAAAGGAGGTGGTGCCATGACCGCTTTTTACCTCTTTTCCATTGAGTGCTATCTCCACAACATCACCAGAGCTTTTGTCTATACGCTTAATGGTTCCTCCAGAATAGAGTACACTGTATGTCGTTCCCGGCACATCACCCTCATAGTCTCTGCTTCCGGCGCCAGTGATCTCAGTACAATTTTCCATATTCGATAAACAGGTTTCTACTTTTTTTGAATCATTATTATAAACCAAATATCCAGTGACTGGCCCACCGTAGCTGTCATAGGTCACACTGAGAAGTTTGCGATCTCCGAAAACAATCGGAGAGTGTGTTGAATTCATATCAGGGGTAATCAGCACGGTTTGATTGAGTTCATCATCGTGGGCAACCAAAAAGTTGGTCTCTCCCAGATAGTTGACCTTGGTATATGTAAAATCTGAAAGCTTGTCTGCAGAACTGTTTTGTACCGCCTGGGGATCGCTCTCGCCCCTCTTCATGTCGACCGTATATGCTTTGGTGCCCGAAGCATAGCTCAAATGCTGCACAGTGAGTTCGCTGTATTTTTTTGTCTCCGTATCATAAGCCATTGATGATGATGGCACTGCATAGCGTATGGCAGAAGTATCGATCTGCTTGAGTAACGGATTGTCTGGATTGCTGCTGTCTATGATGGAGACATTCTTGAGTGAACCAAGAGCTTTTGCCTCTACCTCTCCATAAAAGAGATAACTTTGTGATCCCGACTGCTCCTCCAGATGCCTTACTGTTGTGCCGTCACCACTGCTGCAGCCCAAAAGCACCAGACCAAATAGTGTTGCTACTGCTAAATGTTTTTTCTTCATACTACTTCCTCCCAAGAAGTCAAATGGTATCGCTCATTGGACAACAGTACGGATATACTGCCACGCCAAAAGAGACACATACCTTATTGTATATTCTCCAAAATATACATACAGATACCCACTACTGTTTTGATTTTTTAGGTACAATGGTAGTGGTATCACACTGATGCCGATGTCCTGTCGTCGTATTTCCAATATTCCAATGACAGGGCATTTCCCTGCATAAGCCAATATGCAAGCATCATCATAGAATAGTAGTGTTAAATTTGTGTTAAAGAAGAAAAATATGTTACACTGCCTCTATGAAATCGCTCACCTCGCTGCTTGCTGCTCTGTCTGTCTATCTGCTGCTGCTTGGGGCGGTACTCTACAGCTATAGATCCCGGCCCCACCCCGCTGTTGCAGAGAGCTCACGCCGGACAGAGATCATCACGCTGGGGATCATAGGGGAATCCGGTACCCAAAAAGGCTCACACCTTAGTGCCAAAACACCCAAAATGACAACCAAAAATCCTCCTATAGAGACAAAAAAAACCTTAGAGGAAAAGTCCACAAGAAAACCGATTTCCCCAAACAAAACTGCCAGTCTGCTGAAGCCAACACTGCCCACAGAGGAGAAGCGCACAGCAACGGTAAAGACAGAAACAAAACCAATTCCTGTCCTCAAACCCCTCCCTCTTCCCAGTAAACGAACACTAGAGAAGGTCACACCTGTAGATCCTGTCCGCTACATCGCACTCAAAAGAGTCCCTGCACACACACAGAAAATCCTCCACAAGAAAAAGACAAAAAAAACCAAGCATACCACACGGAGCAGAAGTAGGCGCGTGCGAGGCTCTGGTACGGGTCGCCGTATCAGCGCATCGAAAAATTCCCATAGATTTCTCTACGCTTTGAAAAAGCGCATCAACCGCAACAAACGCTATCCAAGAATAGCCAGAAGGCGTGGTATCACAGGTGCTGTCCGTGTCAGTTTTACAATTTTGCCAAGTGGCACCGTGGGCAGTATCTCAGTCAAGGGGTCTAAAGCATTCTATCGGTCGGCCAAATATGCCGTGAGAGGAGCATTTCCTGTCAATCCCGCCAAGGCATCCCACCCGCTGCCCTGGAGAATCACCGTCGCATTGCGGTATCAGCTGCGCTAAAAGGCGCTATGGTCTTTTATTTGGTATGCTTCTGCGGCTTCCTGATGGCTCATACTTGACCCTCCCTATTGCATGTTCTTTTCTCTCCCGACTGATTCGTGCGATCTCCTGTCTGATCTGCTCCATGATCTTTTGGGCCTCTTTTTCTGATGCAATGTGATAGCGGGTGACCAGCGCATCGATGCTTACAAGCTTATCCTGTTTGTCCTGTTTAAGTACCCGGATCGGTCGCGCAGGAGTATCGCTCTCCATGATCACCTCTACAGCCGAAGCTGTCTGTATCATACCGCATACTATCCATAGAATCGTAAAGATATAGCTGATATACGCTCTCACCATTCTCTCCTTTTTTCACATGGTATCCTAATTTTGTGACTCTACTGTTACTTTTCCGAGTTTGAGTATCACGGTAGTACCGCTTCCCTCTTTGCTCTTGAGAGAGATATCAATACCGAGCTCCTTAGCAAGTTTTCGGACAATATGCAACCCCAGTCCCAGTCCCCGCTCACCCTCTCTATAGTAGCGGACAAAGACCTTCCTTGGATCTTTGATTCCCCTGCCCGTATCTTCGATATAAAGTCTCTTCTTGGTGTAGCGCATATGGACTTCACCCTCTTTGACATTGTATTTTCCAGCATTGGAAAGCAGATTGTCTATGATGCGCATAAACGCTTCGCGGTTGGTATAGAGTATGGCATCCTTCTCGACACTCAAAAAAAATCCCACCTGAGGGTAGAGTACCCTGAAGTACTCCATTCTTCCTTCGAGAAAATGATAGAGTGAAAAGCTGTCCATCTCCGGCGTCTGTCCATGCAGGAAGGATTTAAAATTGGACTGAAGGTGTTGTATAGTCTCTACACTGTTGGCCATCCTCTCAAAACCGCGATCCTCTCCAAAACGCCGCTTAAGCAGATTGAGGTTGATTAGCAGAGAACTCAACGGTGTATTGATGTCATGCTGCATATCCTTGATAAACTCTTCATTGAGTTGCAAAGCTTTTTTGAGAGGATAGAGGGCATAATAGGCCAGCAGCATGGAGAGAAGTGCAATCAGTAGAATATACCAGATCAGCATATCCAGGATCGCTGTCCGTATCCCCTCTATCCGTCTTCGATACTTCTCCTGTCCCAGAGAGACTTTCAGTAGGTAGCGTTTACTGCTGGGGATCTCAAAGAGTGCATAGGTACCATTGCTGTCTTTGTAGAGGGTGAGTGTGGCCTGCTCTCCCTTGTTACGCGGAATAAAACTGACATCAAATGCTCCGGAGAGCGGTTTGTAGCTAAAGACCTGCATGTCTCCCAGTAGGGTTCTGTCCAGCTGGCGTACCTGCGTTTTGTAGTTTTGCCATTCTAGAAGCAGATACAGTAAGAGTATCAGGACAAAAAACAGCAAAAAGCTTTTGAGGAGGGACTCAAGCTCATAACGCCTCAATCGTATACCCCTGCCCTCTGACATTTCTGATCTCGATATCCAATTTTTTCTTGAGCTTGGTCATAGTGACACGCAGGGCATTGGGACTGGGTCTCTCCATGTACGCCATCAGCTCTTCCGAGGAGACAATGTCCCCCATGCTGCGCAGCAGCCTCTCAAAGATATTTTTCTGTATCTCGCTGAGATAGAAACGCTCTCCGCGAAGCTTCACCTTGCCGTTTTTGGGAAAGTAGCACAGTGACTTGTACTGTATCGTCTCCTCTTTGGGTCGCAAGTGGTGCTGAAGCCGCACCAGAAGCTCCTCCGGGTCAAAAGGCTTTTTGAGATAATCAATAGCCCCTGCCTCAAACCCCTGGCTGATGGACTGGATATCCGTCATGGCGGAGATATAGATCGCAGGTGTGGGATCATCAGCATCCTTGAGTGCCTTGAGCACCTCCAGCCCATTGATATCAGGCACATTGATATCCAGGATATAGAGATCATAGACCTGCTCAAAAGTACGGTCAAAGACCTCTTCTCCATTGCCCACACTCTCTACTGTATACCCTTCCAACTCCAGATACTCTGTGAGACTCTCTGCCAATACCGCATCATCTTCCAGTAATAATATTTTCATAAAGCTATTATACCCTGATCCTCATTACCCCAGTGTGACTGCCTCAAAATCCAGGATCACCTCTGTGCCCTCTTGGGGTGCCGAGGTGATCCTGATCCCTATGTCAGACTCGTCACAATAGCGCTTGACCAGAGTCAGCCCTATCCCTTCGCCTCTTTGGCTTCTGTCGCCCTGATAGTAACGCTCATAGATATGCAGT
>CAMZLC010000095.1 GCA_947311605.1 uncultured Sulfurovum sp. | reverse complement strand
TACTCCTACGGAGAAATCATGGAGGCCACAGGTATCAGCAAACCCACGATCATCAAGCTTTTTAAGCAGCTTATGGAAAAAGGTATTTTCAGCAAAGTGCAGAATGGAAGGTATCGATTTAACCCTACGGCACTAGAGAGGCTGTAGGACTACTCAATCCTCTCAGGATGGCGGTAGAGATTCATGCCTCTGTTGCGCACGAAGCCTATCAGGGTCAACCCGAACTTCTCGGCGATCTGCAGACCCAGGCAGGTGGAGGCGGTGCGGGAGGCGAGGATAGGGATCTGGTGCATGACGGCCTTGGCGACCATCTCTGAGCTGAGTCTGCCGCTGACCATCAGGAAGGCGCGTGAGGTATCCACACCCTCCAGCAGTGCCTTGCCTATGACCTTGTCGATGGTGTTGTGCTGGGCGATATCCTCAGCGACAAAACTCTCCTGCTCACTGATGTAGAGTTTGGCGGTATGTACGCAGCCGGTCTGCTCGTAGAGGGGATATTCGGTATAGAACTGATCCATCTGCGCGGAGAGCAGTGCGGGTGCGATATGGTAGTCATCCCGCATCACCTTGGCATCGATCTGTGCGGGGTCGATATTGGCGGTCATACTCTTGCCGCAGCCGCTAATCACTACCGCCTCACTGTCCAGTCGCTGGAGCTGTCCGCTGTCCGCTGTTACCTCGATCTCGATACGCATCCCCTCGTTGCGCAGCTGTATCCCAGAGATATCCTCTGCACTGCGAATGATCCCTTCGCTCATCAGATAGCCTACGACCAGCTCTTTTTGGTCGATCGGTGTGCAGATCACTGCCCCTGCCCGCTTACCATTGAGAATGATCTCCAATTTGATCTCCCGGATCAGGGTATCCTCTGTCTCGAAGCGTTTGCTCTGCTTGATCTTGGTGATGGTCGTTTGAAATAGTGGCTCCATGGTATGCTCCTCAAAATGTTGGTCATATTTAGCTGACAAAAAAAGAGTAAAAAACTCCTAATTATCAGTCTATGTTATAGTCTAGTAAAGATACGCTTATGAGTGAAGCTGAAATAGAGAAGTAATAGTAATAATGGCTATTAGGGTGTGTAATAAAAGTACGAATGAATATGCATTTATCAAATGCCTTGGTCGAGATCAATGAGAAGCAGGGAAAATTGGACGCTGCAGGCAGTGCAGCATCCGCTATAGAGACTATTTTGCCTTTGTAAATTCTCCCATAAGGTTCTCTACCTCATGCCCGGCCTTGATCCAGCCCATGATACCACCTTTGAGATAGTAGACATGCTTGTAGCCATAGACCTCCTGGGTCTCTTTGGCGGCCATGGCACTTCTGGAGCCCAGTTTGCAGTAGAATACAATCGTCTGATCTGGCTTGAGTGCCAGCTTTTTACCAATAGCTGGTGCTACCATCCCTCTGGGAATCGCTTTGAAATCAATCGCTGTGATCTTGCCGGCTGCGACCTCTTTGGGCTCACGGACATCTACCAGTACAAAATCCTTGTCCTGCTTCATCCATGCGATGAGCTTGTCTGCTGTGATCGCCGTCGCACCTGCTTGGGATTTTTTGACATAGGATTTCCACTTGCCCATCATCTCTTTTTTGAGCTTGAGCACTGCTGCCTTTTTAGCTGGATCCATGACCTTTGGTGTCTCTGCATGTATCCCTGTCGCCAGTAACGCTGCCAATACTACTATCCTCATTGTCTTCATACTGAAACCTTTTGTTTAATATTATGAATGTTTATTCATTCATGAAGAAATGATACACCTCTTTAACTTAATCAGAAGTAAATCTGGAAAAGATTTTTACGCCATCTCCAGACTCATCAGATACATCTCTTCGCCATCGATCACTCTGACATCTGTGCCGCCACAAGCTACGCAGGCACAGGAGAAATCATCGATCTCAAACTCCTCGCTGCAGCCATTACAGTGCAACTTGACCTGCTGCTTGTCTATCTGTAGCTCCGCCTCTGCACACACTGTCCCCTCGCGAAAGGTATCGTATGCCGTCTGCAGCAGATCGGCCTCCACCCCGCTGAGTACACCGATTTTGATCACTACTTTGGTGACCTTCTCGGCACTGTTTTCTCTGGCAATTCCGTCACATTGATCCAGTAGTGCCTGGACGATACTGTATTCATGCATAACATTTCTCCTTGATTGGGCGCAGACAGTACATTTTCATCCCACATCCCTTCTTATATCGTACTGCAAATCTCAATATCCAAAGAAACAAACTTCTTATCATTGGTCACTATCAGATCTGCTTCTATCTTCTTGGCACATACATATTGCACGGCATCTTCATAGTCTTTATACTCTAAAGCGGTATCAATACAGAGATCAAATGCATACATAATATCTTTATCATCAATCGGCACTATTTCAAACAATATGACCACTTTTTTCATCATGAGCATCAGTTCTGCCTCTTTTCCTCTACGCAACTTACTTAAAATGTAAAATGCATTGGTTACAGTATCGGAATTGATATAAAGTATCTTAGCATTTTCTAGACTTTCTTTGACCAAAGCCAGTGAATGCTTGTAGCTTGGACGGGTACTGTCCAAGAGGTCTAAAAATATGTTGGTATCAATGTATAAATTATTTTCCATATTTTTCCATTACATGCTCTATATGTGCTGCCTTGGCATCTACATTGGTAAGT
>CAMZLC010000094.1 GCA_947311605.1 uncultured Sulfurovum sp. | reverse complement strand
CAGGCAATGTAGCCTATATCGCCCAGCAGTTTCGCAATGAACCCTATGGCTGGGGCGGGAAACTTTATACCAGAGACTGCTCCGCCACGACCAGAGATTTTTTCGGATGTTTTGGCATCTATCTGGATCGCAACTCTGCCAAGCAGGCAAAAAGCGGCAAGAGCATCCGGATCAAAGGGCTGAAAAAAGCAGAAAAAAAACAGGCAATCATCCAGTCCGCCAAACCTTTCCGCTCTCTCCTCTATGTCCCCGGACACATAGGGCTCTATCTGGGGCAGTACAGAGGAGAGCCTGTCATCCTCCATACCTACTGGGGTATCCGCCTGAACAACTGGGAGAAATATACCTTGGCGCGCACGATCATCACCACAACAGAGCCTGGCAAAGAGCATCCGCAGATCCGAGAGAAAAGCAAACTGATCAACACACTGCAAAGCATTATAAACTTTTGATTTTCATCCTACTGTCATTGATATAGAGATATAATACCCCCTTTATCATCAAGGGAGCAAATGTGAATCCGAAGAATGGCTTTTTTGCAGACTATTCTATTCTTATCGTGATTGTTGCTATAGCCTGTTTGATCTTCTATTACCTGTATCGTCATTATAAACTTCAATCCAAATTGCAGCTCAAAAAAGAAGAACACATACTAAATATCTCCTCCAACCTTGCTGACCATCCTATGATTATTTTTTCTGATACCTATCGAGTAATCTTCGCGAATCACCAGATACAGAAGTTCATCAAGGCAAAACAAGGAGATGCGCTTGAAGAGATCCTCCCGCTTCCCTTATTTTTCATAGAAAAAGAAGAAAAAAGCCTGGTAGATCTTCTTGACTTTTACAAAGAAAAGGCAGTTGATGAGATACTCCGTATCAGCAATGTCACACTAAAAAACCAAAAAGAAGAATACAGAATCTCTTTGCGCATCAGTGCTGCAGAGGGAAAGAAACATGTGAAATATATTGGTATTACGATCCTCGAAACAACTGAACATCTCGAACACTCAAAACCCTACTATCAGAATAGCACCACGGGACTGCCCAATCACAATAAAGCCATGGAGGACATAGGGTTCATGGCATACCGCTACACCGCTTCCAACAAACGTTTTGCCGTGGCTGTTATTAGCGTGGACAATTTTCTCGAAATTATCTCTATCGTCGGATACAGAGAATCACTACAAGTGGTCTCGCTCATCGCCAGATACTTGCAGGCCGTCTCAGCCAAAAGTCATCTCAAGCTCTACCATGTGACCAGCAACAACTTTCTGCTGATCCTTCCTAATATCCACACCATACAGGAGTGCAACATCCTGGTAGAAAAGTACAAAACAGACTGTGAGGCACTTCTGCACAGCAACAATGCGCAACTGCACTATACCATCTCTTCCGGTATCAGCATCTATCCAGACAATGGCATCGAAAACCTGGTCAATAGTGCTTACAAAGCACTGCTTTTAGCCAAAAAACAGGGGCTAGGGTACACCATGGTAGCCGCATCGGATGAGCAGAGCGGTGAGGCGAAGGCACCCGTCAAATTCTCTGAGATCAAACGCGCTCTGGAGCAGGAGGAGTTCTCTCTCTATTATCAGCCGATCTATGACACCCAAAAAGAGCAGATCACCGTGGCCGAAGCACTCATCAGATGGATGCATCCCACCAAGGGCATCATACCTCCCGGACTTTTTCTGCCCTTAGTAGAGAAAACAGGCTTCATGAAACACCTGGGTGAGTTCGTAGCCAAAAAAGCCATCGAGCAGCTTGCTATCTGGAAAAAGCTTGGCTTTCGTGAGATACAGGTCTCCATCAATCTCTCTTTGCGGGAGTTTGAGACTATGGATTATCCTCTCGTTTTGGATACGCTGCTGCACGACAACAGGATCAATGCCTCTCAACTCAAGGTTGAAGTAACAGAAAATATCGCCATGACAAACAAAGAATACAGTGCCAAGCAATTTGCAAAACTCAAGAAACTCGGCATTGCCATCTCTTTGGATGATTTTGGTACCGGATACTCCTCCTTCTCCATGCTGGAGTCCTTCCCTATAGATACCCTGAAAATAGACAAAAGTTTTGTTGAGAATATGTCAAAGAGCAAAAAGCGACGCGCCATTGTATCCGCCATGATCACCATGTCGCACGCTCTGGGTACCAAGGTCACAGCAGAGGGCATAGAGGACAAGCAGACCGCTGTGATACTCAAGCATCTTGGCTGCGACTACATGCAGGGGTATTATTTCGGGAAGCCTATGGCGGTCTTTGAATTTCAGGAATTGATACGCAGCGACGAGCAAGTTTCAAACTTCGATGATATAATTGCGATAGAATCATAACAATACACGTAAATTAAAGCTTCACAGGAGAATAGATGGGATTAGGAATCGGATTGGTCGGACTGCCCAATGTAGGGAAATCAACAACCTTTAATGCACTGACAAAAGCACAAAATGCAGAGAGCGCAAACTACCCGTTCTGCACCATAGAGCCCAACAAGGCGGTGGTACCCGTACCCGATGAGCGATTGGAAGCCCTTGCTGAGATTGTCCATCCAGAAAGGATCCAGTACTCTACACTGGACTTCATCGATATTGCCGGCCTGGTCAAAGGTGCCAGCAAAGGAGAGGGGCTTGGCAACAAGTTTTTGGACAATATCCGTGAAAGTGAAGTGATCCTGCATATCGTACGCTGCTTCGAAGATGAAAACATCACCCATACCGAAGGCTCTATCGACCCCATCAGGGATATTGAGATCATCGAGACAGAGCTGCTGCTTGCAGATATGGCGAGGCTTGAGAGCCGCATCTCAAGCCTGACACGCAAAGCCAAAGGCAACGACAGAGATGCCAAAGCCCAGCTAGGCATTGCTGAGGCACTGCTGACACATCTCGAGACATCCAGCCCTGTCTCTACCTTCGCAGACAGTGACAGCGATGCCTTCAGGGCACTGAACAAAGAGATGCGCTTCCTTACCTCCAAGGAGATCATCTACGGTGCCAATGTGGATGAGGAGGGACTGGAAGAGGACAACGACTTTGTCCAGAAGCTTAAAGCCTATGCAGTCGCACACAACAGAGAGGTGATCAAGCTCTGCGCCAAGATCGAAGAAGAGATGGTCAGCTTCGATGAAGAAGAGAAGATGGAGATGCTCGAATCCCTCGGTGTCAGCGAATCAGGGCTCGATCAAATCATCCGAAAAGGCTTTGACAAACTGGGACTCATGAGCTACTTTACCGCCGGTGTCAAAGAGGTGCGCTCCTGGACGATCCGCAAAGAAACCACGGCCCCCAAAGCAGCTGCCGTGATCCACAATGATTTCGAGAAGGGCTTCATTCGCGCCGAGGTGATCAGCTATGAGGATTTTGTAGCCCACAAGGGGGAGCAGGGAGCCAAGGAGGCAGGCAGAATGCGTCTCGAAGGCAAAGAGTATATCGTGCAGGATGGGGATGTGATGCACTTCAGGTTCAACGTCTAATGAAAAAGTCTCTTCTGGCTCTTGCCTTGCTTTTACTCTTTTCCGGATGCAGTGACGGCAAGCACAACAGCCTGATGATCACGCGCGAAAGCCATTATCCCATCCAGGAGACTATCCAGAGGTTGAGCCGAGCAATGGAGAAAAAAGGCTACCATGTCACCAAGACCACAGACCACAGCGCACGCGCCAAAAAAGAGGGCATCTATCTGCACCCTACCTTTGCCGTCACACTGGACAAACCCAAGGTCTTCTCTGCACTACTGACCTGCAATCCCTCTCTCGCCATGGATCTTCCTATCCGCGTGGTCGTCCACTCTGAGCTTGGAGGTGCCGTCCAGTTTTCCTATACTCAGCCAGAGTACTGGTCCCTGAAGCACAATATCAAAGATAAAAATTGTATCGCAATTGTATTGGAGATCGCAAGAGATTTTGATGAAGCGATCGGGGTCATTGAAAAATAAAAGGTGTGTTGAGATCTGATTGAGATCTCGAGCATCGGAATGTGTATGGAGGAAGTTATGTGTATGAATCGTGGTTTCAATCTGTTCTCTCAAAAAAAGGAGGAGGAAAAAATAGATCGCCGATACCCGAGATACAAGCGTAGTATACTTAATTAAGATAAAATTAGTCTTAAATGGACTGAAAATATTACATTTTTGTTACATTTTTTTCTTTTTGGCTTCTAACTGACCATAAAATGGATATTTCATAAAATCTTTTTCAGCGTCACTATAGCATTTCTCTCTTTTGTGCTATAATGATTGCACGCTACAACAGACAAAGGCAAGCCATGTCACAGCAAGATCAGATCAAATGGGACAAAAAGTACACAGACAATGACAGCCTTCTGGGATTTCGTGAGCCCGGTGCTCTACTCAAGCAGTTCTTCTCGTATGCCGGTGGCACCAGAGCACTCGATATCGCTTGCGGTACCGGTCGCAACACCCTCTATCTGGCACAACACGGCTTTGAGGTGGATGCGCTGGATATCTCGGCGGTGGCACTACAGGAGCTCACACAGCATCTGCAAAAAGTGACCGATCTCTCCTTCGTCCACACCCAGCTGACCGACCTGGACAGCTACACCCCTCCTCCTTCTGCCTACGACCTGATCATCCAGACCAACTTTCTCGACCGCAGGCTCATCCCTCTGCTGGCATCCGCGCTTACCCAGGGTGCGCTGCTGATCATAGAGACCTATATGATCGACCCAGAGAATGAAAAAAAAGGCAGCAATGAAACCTACCTGCTCACACCCGGAGAACTCCCCGGATACTTCGACGAACACTATGAGATACTGTTCTACGACGAATTCTGGAACCAAGGGGAAAACTACCGCATGCGCAAGCAGGGGATCGTCGTACGGAGAGTGTGAGACACACTATCATCCTCCACAGCTAATTATCTTCTCCTTTACCATACCCCGGCATCTCTTCCGCCGCCATCAATTCAGGATCATATCTCACGCTATTAATCGCATACCCTCTTGGCGTTTCACTCGTCCACTCATCACTCAACACCTCTGCCTGCTGCATCACCATCTTGATCGCCGCTAACTGTTGATCAGGTGGGTATTTGAACCGTCTTAGAATGATGCGGATCATATTCCTCATCTTGGCTCTGACTGACTCACGCTTCTGCCAGTCCACGCTTACGGAGTTGCGTAGTTTCTTTGTAAGCTCTATGGCAATGTTTTTAAGGATCTCATCACCCATCTCTCGCATGGCCGACTCATTCTCTGCCAAGGCATCATAAAATGCCAACTCATCGAAATTCAAGCCCAGCTCTTCTCCATGTTTACTCGCCTCTGCAAAGTCCTTCGCCATCTGTATCAACTCTTCTATGACCTTGGCTGTCTCTATGGCTCTGTTGTGGTACTGCGTCAGTGTAGCCTGTAGTCTGTCAGAAAACTTCTTCTCTTGTACGATGTTGGTTTTGGTCTTGGCTTT
>CAMZLC010000093.1 GCA_947311605.1 uncultured Sulfurovum sp. | reverse complement strand
TTTTTCTGGCATTTTGCCTGACTATATTTCTACTCCCTAGGTATCTTGCCTGGGCTATTTCTCGCAACGCCAACCAGCCCATCAACAAATATGTGCCTATCCATGAGTACAAGCAGCACACGCCTACTATGGGCGGTGCGGTCTTTGTCATCTCCACGATCATCGCTTCACTCCTGACGATCGACCTGAGCAACTGGTATGTGGTAGGAGGACTGCTGACGATCATCACTTTTGCACTCATTGGACTCAAGGATGACCTGGGAAAGATCCTCTCCGGAGATAATCTTGAGGGACTGACGGCACGAGGGAAATTTGGGCTGCAGATCGCTGCCTCCATCCTTATATCTATGCTCCTGATACTATTGGCGGATTTTCCTACAGAACTCTATGTCCCTTTCCTTAAGACACCACTGTTTGATATGGGCTATTGGGCTATCCTTTTCTGGACGATCGTACTAGTGGCTACCAGCAATGCTGTCAATCTGACAGATGGACTAGACGGACTGGCCACCGTACCCACAGTCATCGCTCTGGCAACACTGGGTATCATTGTCTATCTCATTGGCCATGCGATCTTCTCCAGCTATCTGCTGCTGCCCAACATCAAAGGTGTCGGAGAGGTGATCATACTCTCCTCTGCACTCTCCGGTGCACTGATTGCCTTTTTATGGTACAACTGCTACCCGGCTGAGCTTTTTATGGGCGATACAGGTTCTCTCTCCATCGGTGCATTCATGGGGTATATGGGCATCCTGGGTAAAAGCGAGGTACTGCTTCTGCTCATCGGTATTATCTTTGTCATAGAAACCGTCTCGGTCATACTACAGGTTGGCAGCTACAAACTCCGTAACAAACGGGTCTTCTTGATGGCGCCGATCCATCACCATTTTGAGATGAAGAAATGGGCAGAAAACAAGATCATTGTCCGTTTTTGGATGATTGCCTTTCTGGCCAATCTTCTGGCACTGATCACCCTAAAGATCAGGTAATGAAACCGACGCTTCTGGGCTACGGAAAAACCACCAGAGCCATCGCCAAGAGCCTCGGTGGAGGATGCATATTCTTTGATGACCACTGCACTGCCTCCTACACCGATGCAGAAGGCAACACTATCTATCCCTCCGTTTCTTTCGATCCGAACAAAAGCGAGACAGAGATCCTCACCCCCAGTATCCCACCACACCACCCTTTGCTAAAAAAGGCGCGCAATCCCATGAGCGAATATGACTACATCTTGGGTCGCAAATTTCTCAGCACACAGAAACCCTTTACCATCTGGATCAGCGGCACCAACGGCAAAACCACCACCACACAGATGCTTACGCATCTACTCAAAGAACGGGGGGCAGTCAGCGGAGGAAACATCGGTACACCACTCGCAGCACTTGACCCGACTGCACCGATCTGGGTACTGGAGAGCAGCTCATTTACGCTACATCATACCCAATATGCCTCACCAGACATCTATCTGTTGCTCCCTATCACCCCTGATCACCTTGACTGGCACGGCAGTCCGGAAGCCTATGAGGCAGACAAACTCAAACCACTTCTAACCATGAGAGAGGGAGAGTTGGCACTGGTACCCAAGGGGCTGAGACTACCAGATACCCATGCCTGGGTCGTAGAGTATGACAGCCATGCCTTCCTTGAGTCCTTTTTTGACCTGGACAGCAGTAAGCTACGCTACAAAGCTGCTTTTTTGGAGGATGCCCTGCTTGCACTGGCGATCACAAGAGTCTTGTTTGATGAGGCAGCGTATGAGGCGCTCAACCATTTTTCACTGGATCATCACAGGCAAGAGGAGCAAATCGATGCATTCGGAAGACTCTGGGTCAATGATTCCAAAGCAACCAACATAGATGCTACCATACAAGCTATCCATGCCTACTGCGACCGTCCCGTACATTTGATTCTCGGAGGAGACGGCAAAGGGGCGGATCTGACACCTCTCATGGATCTAGTCGCCACAGAAGCGGTCACACTTTATGTCATAGGAAGCAACCAGCACACACTCATCGCTTTGGCCAAAGAGCGCGGCATACCTACTTATGCATGCCATACACTGGCACAGGCTATCCCCATGATCTCGGAGAACCTGAAAAAAGACGAAGTAGCACTTCTTTCTCCTGCAGCCTCCAGTCTGGATCAGTTCTCCTCCTATGCAGAACGCGGGGAACTTTTTATGCAGATGGTAGCAGATTTAAGTATGACTTAAATTTTAGTCGTTATAATTCTACCCTCCGAAAACATAAGTGGCTCGGTAGCTCAGGGGTAGAGCAAAGGATTGAAAATCCTTGTGTCGACAGTTCGATTCTGTCTCGAGCCACCACTTATAGAATTTTCCTCATATTCTAATACAGTATTTACCTTTTTCCCCTATGATTACCTCAAAATATCTCATACAGATTCAAAGGATACAGATGAAATACCCAACCATTATGGCACTACTAACGTCTCTCTCACTGTCGGCAGGATTTAGCGAAGTGGATGCCAAACAACTCAAAACACTTCAGGCCGAAGGTGTACCTGTGATCGATATCCGCACACCTCAGGAGTGGCGAGAGACCGGTATCATCAAAGGAGCGCACCAGGTGATGTTTTTTGATATCCGAGGTGCTGCCCATGCCGAAGCGTGGCTCAAAACACTTAGCGACATCGTCAAAGACAAAAAAAGTCCCTTCATTCTCTACTGTGCCCACGCCAACCGTACCAAAGCTGTAGGAAACTGGCTAGTAGACAAGCTGGGCTACACCCATGTCTATGAACTGACAGGTGGGATAGAGTATGGCTGGAGAGATCTAGGAGAACAGACAGTCAAAGCCAAATAGAGAAGGGACTACATCGCCATTAAGTGAAGCACTTTTGGAGCAGCGACTAAAATCGCATCCCCTTACCTCTTACAGCATATCCCCTTAACTTAATGGCATTTGAGGGGGCTAACAGTTGCCTGAGAGGATATGATCTACCGTGTTGTTGACATAGGCATTATGCTTGTTGTCTTTGTGATACATGATATAGAAATGTCTCAGCATTTTATACCCCTGCAATCTTGCCTCAAACAGTGATCCCTCCTGCACCTTGTCTGCAATAGCATACTTGGAGACCACAGAAACGACTGGATGCTCTGTATCTTTTGTACTTCGGTTCACTGTCTGTAGCGCAGCCGTCGTGTCACTCACTTCCGACAGCATATCAAAGGAACTGCACTGCACCCCTATCTCACTAAAAACATCCGCCATAATCCTACGCGTATGGCTTCCTTCTTCACGGCACACCCATTTAAAGCGATACAGATCTTCCGACCTGAGTATTTTAGGGATTGGCACATTGCTAAACACTACCAGCTCATCCTCTTTCCATTCACGAGAGATCAGGTTCTCGTCGATAATTTGCGCTTCGACAAGCCCCAAATCTAGATTTTTGTTTTTAAGTTTATCCACGATATCATTGCTTAGCCCTACATGCAGTTTGATATCGTTGTGAATCGCATCACTCATGGTATTGAGGCAATCCCCCGGCACCACATAGCTGCCTATGGTAAAAGAGGCACCCAGCCTAAAGGTAATCTTTTTGTCAATGATATCAAGCATCTCACCCTCTGCACCGTGGATGCATTTTTCCAGTTTAACCGCTACTTTATAGAGTGCTTCTCCCGAGGCGGTCAGGCGGATACCGTTCTTTTTTCGCTCTATAATCTTGCTGTCCAGATAATTTTCAATAAATTTGATCTGTTGAGTAACGGCTGGCTGAGAGATGCCAAGCCTGGCAGATGCCTTGGAGAAACTTCGCTCCCGTACCACCGTGAGGAATGTCTCTATCTTTACAAAATCTTTTAGCACATACGATCCTTTTTTTCATTTATTCAACTATAACGAATAGTAACATAAGTTTAACTTATTTACTTTGTGTTTTATTATTTTATAAAAAAAGATATGAACTCTCAATAGATTAGTTCTCTGTAGCGCCCCCATCCATCTTTTATCATTTTGTCGATATAATCAGTATACTACTATTGAGGAAGCAGGCATGTTAAAGGAACTGAACGAAGCACAGAGAGAAGCGGTGACATATATTGATGGCTCTCTGCTTATCCTTGCCGGTGCAGGGAGCGGTAAAACCAAAACACTCACCACGCGACTGGCGTACCTTATTGGTGAGGTAGGGATCGACCCCGCCAACACCCTGACCCTGACCTTTACCAATAAAGCCGCCAATGAGATGAGAGAGCGTGCTACCTCTCTGATAGGAAACACACATCATACTCCGCCACTCCTGTGTACCTTTCATAAATTCGGTCTCCTTTTCCTGAAATTTCACATTGAAAAACTGGGACGGAAGAACACCTTTGTGATTATTGACAGTGACGACAGGAAAAGACTGATACGCAGTATCGCCAAAACAATGAAGGTCGATCTCAATATCTCTTTTATTGGCAGTGAGATTTCCAAATACAAAAATACCCTCCTGACCCCTCAGGAAGTCATTGAAAAGGCCGAACTCCCAGACTATAAAAAAATAGCCAAAATCTATCAAGCCTACGAAAAGAATATTCTCGAAAACAACCTGGTAGATTTTGATGATCTTCTGATGCTCACCTACAGGATACTGGATGAAAATCCAGCGCTCAGAAAAGAGGTCAGCAATCATTATCGATATATTATGGTCGATGAGTATCAGGACACCAACGAACTCCAATTCAAGCTCCTTGAGCATCTTTGCAGTGAGCATGGCAATCTCTGCGTAGTCGGAGATGATGACCAGAGTATCTATGGCTGGCGAGGTGCCAATATCCGAAATATTCTAGATTTTCATACACTTTTCGAAAATACAAAAATCGTCAAACTTGAGACGAACTACCGCTCCACGCAGCCCATTTTAGATGCTTCAAATGCCCTCATTGAGCACAATAGCCACAGAATTGGGAAAAAACTTGTCTCTCACAAAGGAAAAGGCGATGCGGTTAAGCTCATGCATTCACTCGATGAGGGGCATGAATCCAGAGCGATCGCCAGAGAGATCAAGGCGCTGCTCTCCAAGGGCGTACATCAGGATGAAATCGCTGTGCTTTATCGTATCAACGCACTCTCACGCTCTATCGAAGAGGGGTTTAGCAAAGAGGGTCTTGGGTTCAAACTCATCGGTGGTATGCGCTTTTATGAAAGAGCCGAAGTCAAAGACATCATCTCCTATTTTAGGATTCTGGCCAATCCACATGATGATTTCTCCTTCCTGCGTATCGTTAACAAGCCTAAGCGCGGTATTGGCAAGGTTTCTATAGACAGGCTGCACCACCTGGCCTACGAGAAACACCTCTCCCTCTACCAAACTATCCAAGGGCTCTCACCCAAAGAGCTGGAAACCACTACCACCAAGCGTGCCGCAGCTTCACTCAGAGCACTGATAGAGGATATCCATATGCTTCAGGCTGAGGCCGAGGCATCATTGTATCACTTTGTGACACTATTTGAGGAGGTCATCAAGCTCAAAGAGCACTACCACAGTATGGTAGATGGTATGGAACGCATACTCAATATCGATGAGTTCTATGGTTATTTCAGGGAAACCATCATGCAGACCCCCGATATCACACTGGATGAGTTTCTTAACAACATTTCTCTTCAAAGTGACCAGGATGAAGTCGAAAAAGAGAGCATAGCCATCATGAGTATCCATGCCGCCAAAGGTTTGGAGTTTGAGCATCTCTATGTCATCGGCATGGAAGAGGAGTTTTTCCCTCTGCTTGGAGAGGGCTGCAATATGGAGGAGGAGCGTAGGCTTGGCTATGTGGCCATTACCCGCGCAAAATCTGACCTGACACTCTGTTATGTGGACAGTAGATTTTACAAAGGGCGCCGAAAAATGTTGGAAAAGAGTCGCTTCCTGGGAGAGGCTGGTCTCATCAATGACACAGCACTCAAGATCACCAAAAGCGCAGACTATAAAAAAGGGGATCTTGTTAAGCACAAGATTTTTGGTATCGGTCGCGTGCAGGCTGCCAACAAATCTGGTAGAGAGTATAAGCTTCTTATCAATTTTGGCGGCAACAAAAAAGAGATTTTGAGCTCCTTTGTACAAGCAGTGTAAAGACACAGAGAAAGTGCATTGAATCGTTTATTCGTTGTCGATAAACCCATATTTCGCAGTTCCAATGGCTACATGGGCTATATCAAGAGAAAGTATGGGACCAAAAAGGTAGGATTCTCCGGTACGCTCGATCCTTTTGCCACGGGCTGTCTGATCGTGGCCACCGGGCAGTATACCAAACTCTTTCAGTATCTCGACAAAACACCCAAAAGCTACCGTGCCACGCTCTGGCTGGGAGCCAACTCTCCCAGTCTGGATATTGAAAAGATAGACAGCATCCAAGAGATCGATCCTTTCACACACGAAAGAATCATAGGAGTGTTACAGAGCCTTCAGGGGGAGTGCACCTACTACCCGCCCAAATATTCTGCCAAAAAGATCCATGGAAGACGTGCCTATGATCTGGCACGTGCCGGAGAGGAGGTCATACTCAAGACCATCACCTCTACCATCCATACGATCGAACTCATCCACTACACTCATCCTTTTATGCATTTTGAGGCAACCGTGAGCGAGGGCACCTATATCCGTTCGTTGGGGGCGATCATTGCAGACAATCTTGGCGTGGACGCTACACTCTCCAGCCTGCATCGCATCCATGAGGGTGCATTTTACTACGAAGAGGAGAAGGCGCTGGATCCTTTCAGCTATCTCTCCATACCTTTCAACATCTATACGGGAGACGAGAGCCATTTGGAATTGGGAAAAAAGTTATCAGTGGAATATTTTCAGGAGCAAAAAGAAGGCATCTACCTGATAGAGACCTCCCATTTTTTCTCTATCGTTGAAATAACAGACACAGGGGTCGGATATCGCTTCAACAGAATACCTAAATTTCAAGGAGATCCATGTACAGCATAAAAGCCCATGCCAAAGTCAATATATTCCTGAAGATCACTGGATATGAAGCAGGATATCACACCCTGCTCTCTCGCTTTATGCGGGTGGAAAACCTCTATGATACGATCACATTCGTCCCAGGAGTCTTTGAACAGTTTACGATCGAGGGGTGCCCAGGGGTGCCCAGAGAGAGCAATACCATTTATAAAGCCTTTGTAGCACTCAATAAATATCTGGACAATCCCATCCTGATACACTTTTTTCTCAACCACAAAGTAGTGGTCGATAAGCAGATACCCTCTCAGGCAGGCCTGGGTGGAGGCAGCTCGGATGCGGCAGCATTTATGCGATTGGCAAATGAGGTTTTTGGGCTCAAGATAGACAGTGACGCACTGGCAAAGATAGGGAGCGAAGTGGGCGCAGATCTGCCCTTTTTTATTTACAATTATCCTTCTGCCAATGTCAAGGGGTTTGGGGAGATAGTACAGCCTTTTTTTGAAACACCTCTACCGCTGGAACTCTACACGCCGGACATAGGATGTGATACTGCCATCGTCTACAAAACCTTCAAAAAATATCTCTTGAAACAGATCAATCCCGGCTCATTTTTTGGTTGGGAGAATCTCAACTCCAGAACACTGCTAAACATTGTGTCAGACCCTGTCGTACTCAATGATCTCTATCCAGCAGCACTGATTGCCTATCCGGAACTAGAAGCACTCGATACAGAAGGATGGTTTTTCTCCGGAAGCGGAAGTACGTTTTTTCGCTTGTCGTAGCCTCTTTCTCTACGAGGCGGAGAGCGCTGCGACCACAATCTCTATGCTCTCTTCTCCTGTAGCATTTTGATCGTCAGTGACCTTGAGGGTCAGAGTATGGCTTCCTTCGGAGAGATTGGCGTCATAGCTTGATCCGCTGTGCGGCAGTGTATCATTTTCAAGCCACTCATAATTGACGATACTGCCGTCATCATCAGTACTGGTTGCACCCGAAAGAGAGACAGTCTCTCCCACAGTGACCATTGCCTCCCCTTCTAAGGTAATATTGGCCACAGGTGGCTGATTATCCATATCGGTCTCAAGCGCAGTGATCGTAATCGTTGCCACATTTGACTCCTCATCTCCATCGCTGAGTTTGAACCTAAAGGTATCTATCCCTACATAATCAGCCTCAGGGACATAAGAGACTCTTGGGATAAGGCTTGTGTCCAGTGTGCCATGCTTTGGTGGAGTGACAATCGTATAGATCACACGATCGCCATCAGAGGTGGTAGCGGGCCCCAGGACAACAACATTCTCCACACTGTTTTTGTCCACTTCCATATATTTGCTCTGCGCAACCAAATCAAAGCACGCTGTTAACATAAATGTACTCAAAATCAGTGCTGATACTTGTAAAATTTTTCGCATCCCCAATGTCCCTCTATGAAAAAATCACTAATAGGTCATTTTATCTTAGCTATATAAAAAATTTGCTTATTTTCAAGAAAGTTTTCAGGAAACCCCTATTTCATCCTGAGACCATCAAGCAAAGCGCCAAGTCCAATATCCACCTTTACCTCTGGTAGAAAAGGATACTTCTTCTCTATTTCTATCTCTGAAAACGTGAGTGTGGTACCATATCTCTTGCGCAATGCTTTTTTAACTTTGTACAGAGAGGAGATCTCGTCCACCAACACGCCTCTGATCTCAGGTGCATTGGCGATATAGATCTTGCCGTCAGCAAAAGGAAGAAGTCTTTCTCTGCTGAGACCACGATTGGTGGCGACCGCATTGACGAAGTTCTCATAGGTGGGCTTCAATAAGTGCTCCGTCATATACTTCCTGTTCTCGTCATCTATCTCTTTGAACATCGAGATAGGTTTTTTATATTTCCCTGCTGCCAGATAGTCTTCTGTGATACCCACTTTTTTGGCCAATTCACCCAGGTTATAATGCGGCATGATCACGCCAATGGAGCCTATGATCGCATTTTTATTGGCAATGAGTGGCTTCACGGCCGAGGCAATGTAGTAACCGCCACTGGCAGCAATCGATGCCACATACATCGTGATGGGCTTCTCTCTTTGATAGGACTTAAGATACTCAGAAAGCTCTTCACTGGCCGTAGGAGATCCACCAGGCGATGCCATGACAAAAAGGATCTCTTTGTAGCTTTTATCCTTTTTCAGCCGCTCCATCTGCTCCATGATCTTGCTTGTATATGCTTCCGTCACCTCTTTATTGTAGTGAATGACGGCCACTTTTTGACCCGCGGTTGACACCTTACCCAAAAGACCACTTTTGGCAAAAAACACCCCTATAAAGAGTATCTCCGCGATCAAGATCACCCCGATGATCCATGCCTTGAGATTGGTAACGAATATCTGCTTTTTCAATGCCTTGATCTGATATTTTTCGACATTTTCCATTTTTTTCCTTAGTCACAACGAAGTGTGCTATAATGCCAAAAATAAATTAATCCAAGGTTTCATTTGTCTATCACTCTTATTGCACAGAACAAAAAAGCCAGACATGATTATGAAATACTCGAAAAGTTTGAAGCAGGCATCGTATTGCAAGGCTCGGAGGTTAAAGCACTGCGTGCAAAGCGTGCCAACCTCAATGATGCCTTTTGCCGCTTTATCAAAGGGGAGCTCCACCTGATGAATGCGCATATCGCTGAATTGGAAACCACCAATCGCCATTTCAGCAGAGACAGCAGGACACCCAGAAAACTTCTCCTTCACAAAAAACAAATCGAGAAGATCTATGTGAAAATACACAAAGAGGGGCTTACTGTCGTACCCTTGATGCTCTATTTTAATGAACGCAATCTCGCCAAAGTCAACATCGCTATCGCCAAAGGTAAAAAACTGCATGATAAGCGTGCTGACCTCAAAGCCAAAACACTTGACAGAGAGGCAAATCAGGCGATAAAAAATCGGAGCTTCTAGGGCTTTCGTATGACTCTTTTGACAAAACGGTAAAGGCGTTTAAAACGCTTGGAAAGTGTATTTTCTCCAGAGAGATAGCGTTGCTTAAAATACCTCATGGTATCTTTAATTTGTACTTTCACTCTTTTGGTGGCCTGCGCAGTCCGTCTGTAAATCTCCCGCGACTTAATCCATACAAAAAGAGCTAATACCTTCTCGTAAAGATAGTGAAACCATCCAAAAGAGAGCAGCTTCTTCTCTGTCGCCCGAAAGAGCCAAAAAGTAAAGGCGGCAATAGGGATCTTTAGAGCGTAGAGAAGTATGGCAGAAAGCACCATTCCCTTGACGACCATCACGCCAGCCATGATACCTGCGCTCTCCACACCCACAAGAAGAAGTACAAAAAGTATCAGTATGACATAGCGATTGACCGATTGTAATTTTTTCTGCAGCCGCTGGAGGAGTCGTAACTCATGGATGAACAGATAAATAGGCTTGGCAAATCCCTCCCAAACAATCTCCTCAAAGAGAATGAAGACCAGCACCAGCACCAACTGGAGCAACATGGTGATTCTACCGAGTATTTTTTGGAGTAGCCGCACGATATATCCTTGTGAAATAATAGTTTATTATAGTAGGAGAGGTTAAAAATGAAAATTTTTGAAAAAATAGGGGAAGTACATAAAAGTAAAGAGAGAAGAAAGATTACTTTCTTCTGAGCTCTTTGATACGGGCTGCTTTGCCTTTTCTGTCTCTAAGGTAGAAGAGTTTCGCACGTCTTACTCTACCGCGTCTCAGTACAGTAATGCTGTCAATACTCTCTGAGAAGAGTGGAAATATTCTCTCTACCCCTACAGAGTTGGCACCGATCTTTCTGACATTGAATGTTCTGCCGGTCCCCTCACCTCTGATAGCGATGCAGACACCTTCGTAGTTCTGTACTCTTGTTTTGTTGCCTTCCTTGATCGTGACAGCGACTCTCAGGGTATCGCCTGCTCTAAACTCAGGTACTGTCTTTCCCTCTAGTTGTGCCTTCTCGAAGCTCTCTATGTATTTGTTTTTCATTGTTTTGCCTTTGCTTTTGCATAGATGTCAGGTCGGAAATACTTTGTCTTCGACAAAGCCATCTTGTTTTTTAAGTCTGCGATTTTACTATGATTTCCCTTTAAAAATTCTGAAACAACAGGAAGTTCCTGATAGAGGGGGGGCTTGCTAAACGAAGGTGCTTCCAAAAGTGACGCTTCGAAGCTCTCGATACTCAGAGAGTCACTGTTTCCCAATACACCCTCCACATTACGGGAAATGGCATCACAAAGCATCATAGAAGGGAGCTCACCGCCTGTCAGGATAAAGTCACCCACAGAAAAAACCTCATCGGCATGCATCTCAATCACACGCTCATCGATCCCCTCATAGCGGCCACTGACCAGTATAATATGTGATTTACCAGCCAGCCGCTTAGCATCGATTTGCCTAAAGGGTTTGCCCACTGGTGTCAAAAACACTATATGAGAGACAGGGGATTCTTTGCGGATAGCGCTGAGCGTATCATCGAGAGGCTGAGGGGTCATCAACATTCCCGCACCACCCCCCACCATAGGTTCATCTACTTTGTGATGTTTGTTGGTAGTGTAGTTCCTGGGGTTGCGGTATGTCAGTGTGATCCTCTCCTCTTCAATGGCCCGCGCCAGGATTGAATCAGAGAAATAGCCCTTGATGATCTCAGGGAAAAGCGTGACAAAAGTAAAATGCATTACTCAGCTCGCTTCCAGTATCTCTTTGGCATCTGCAGTGTGAATCTTTTTGGATGCATCGTCTACGGAGAGTATATATCTTGGGATATAGGGGACAAGAAACACTTTGGCAAGCCCTGTTTCGACTAATGGCTGTTCCGTTTTGATCACCAAATAATCTGCACTTGGCATGCGGTCGATATCCTCCACGACACCTAAAAGCAGTTCTTCTTCATAAAGCTGTGACCCTATGATATCAAACCAGAAGTACTCACCTTCTCCCAAAGCGCAGTCTTCCTTGGTCTCCTCTGGAGTACTATAGAGCTTGGTATTGGTAAGCTTCTTGGCAGCCTCTATGGAACCATATCCCACAAAGCTGATGAGACTTCGGACAGCATTGTAAGAAGCGATTTCCAATCTCCCCTTGCTGCTCGCAAGTATCAAGCCTGCCTGAAACTGTTCTGGAAAATCGGTATGGAGATGGAGTTTGAGGTCACCGTGCAGTCCTACGGTACGACCTATTTGAGCGATGAAGAGCTGCTCATCATTCATAGACTAGTTATACGCCTTGACATTCACTCTGTAGCTTTTGCCATGCTTGGCTTTGCAGCCGGAGATGACTGTCTTGATCGCATTGATCATGCGCCCCTCTTTGCCTATCAGCTTGCCTGCATCTGCGGGATCGGCATAGATCGTGATCTCCTCTGCCGTCTCATCTATTGCTTCTACGGCAACAGAAACAGACTCCGGGTGCTTGACAATCATCTTGGCGTAGGCAAGCACAAAATCCTTGGCCATGGTTTATCTTTTTGCCAATCTTTTCACTGTCGGGCTCATCTGAGCACCCACGCTGAGCCAGTAGTTCAATCTCTCTTCGTCCAGTGTCAACTCTTTATTTTCGGATACCGGATTGTAGTGACCGATCGCCTCGATCCAACCGCTGTCTCTTCTTTTTCTGCTGTCTGTTACGACGATTCTGGAAAAGGGCTTCTTTTTTCTACCCATTCTTGTCATTCTGATCATTGTCATGCTGTTTTCCTTGTATTTTACTTTTACCCAACGGATGAGCCTTCAAAAACACGGCTGCCGTGCGAGCCTTCCGCCGAGGACTATGGTAAGTACTGACAACTGCCACTAATGAGATTGCCGGCTAAACAACTAAGCACTCATCAATACTTTTGGAACGCGATTTTAGCATAAAGTTTATTAAATGTGGCTCAATCCCTATCGCATCCCCGGGAATCCACCGCCCTGACCACCCATTTGACTCATCATTTTCTGCATCTCTTTCATACCGCCTTTGGTGGACATTTTCTTTGCCATTTTGGCAGCATTTTTAAACTGTTTGAGGACACGATTGACCTGCATTTGATCCAATCCTGCACCTGCTGCGATACGGCGTTTTCTCGTATTGTTCAGCAGATCCGGATTTTCACGCTCTTTCTTTGTCATGGAGGAGACCATGGATTTGATCGCTTTCATCTCGCTGGAGTTTTCCAGATCCATCTCTCCGATCTGCTTTGCCATATTGCCCATGCCAGGGATCATGCCCATGAGCGATTTCATAGAGCCCATTTTTTTCATCTGCTCCATCTGCTCGAGAAAATCATTGAAGTTGAACTGCCCTTTTTTGATCTTGCTGGTCATGCGTTTGGCAGTTTTCTCATCGATCACGGCAGCCGTACGCTCTGCCAACCCTTCGATATCCCCTGCACCCATGAGGCGGCTAGTGATCCGCTCGGGGATAAACACCTCCAAGTCAGGCATCTTCTCTCCACTACCGATAAAACGCAGCGGGACACCTGCCTGATGAGCGATACCCAAAGCAACGCCCCCCTTGCTGTCTCCGTCAAACTTGGAGAGTACCACACCGGTGATGCCGATCTTCTCCTGGAAGGTGGTCGCGGTTCTGACCGCATCCATGCCGGTCATCGCATCTGCGACGTAGAAGATCTCATCAGGCTGAGCCACATTTTTCACACGCTCCAGCTCATCCATCAGCATCTCATCGATCGCCAAGCGACCCGCAGTATCGATCAACACCACATCATAGAGCTCCTCTGCCGCTTTATGGAGGGCTCTGGTGACGATCTCTTCGGGAGTAGCATCTTCGTCTGCCACCAGATCCACTTCGATATCTGCACAGATCTGACGAAGCTGCTCCACGGCCGCCAATCGCTGGAGGTCAGCCGCTGCGATCAGGACTTTCTTTTTCTTCTGCTCTTTGAGCATCATTGCAAGTTTGCCTGTGGTGGTCGTCTTGCCTGAGCCCTGCAGTCCGGTCATCAGTACAACCGTAGGTGGCTTGGAGGAGAAAACAAAGCCCTGATTGCCTTCGGCGGTCAGAATGCGTATCAATTCATTTTGCAGTGCTGCCAGGAAGTTGTCTTTGCCGATACCGTGCTTTTTGGTCTCAGTTTCGACGGTTTTGATCAGCTCTTTGACCACCTTGTGGTGTACGTCGGATTTGAGGAGAGATTTTTTGAGCTCGGTGGTGGCTTTTTTGAGTGCCTTTTCGTCATCATGGAAACGGATCTTGCCTATGGCATTTTTGAATCCATCGGTTAAACTGCTGAACATATACTATCCCTAATTCACTATCAATATTTTGTGTATTTTATCCAAATCTCTATTTAGGTTGAATGGACAGATCACTTATAGCGCTTAATATCTGCCGGGATCGGTGCGACATACTCTTTTCCCAGCAAAGCAATCTTGCGTGCATGCAGCAGTGTCCTCTTGGCTCGTGTCCTGCTGCCGTATTGCGCATCTCCCACCACTGGGTGCCCTACGGATGCTAGATGCACCCTGATCTGATGGGTGCGACCCGTCGTGATCACAACCTTGACTTTGCTCTTTTTCCCCTGTACCTCATCCGGCGTGACTACCGTATATGCAGGCTTGCCGATCCGCTCGTCGATTTTGGAGAATGCTTTGCCTTTTTTGATCGTATGGATCGGCGTATCGATCGTCATCTCTTCATAGACCACCCCCTCCACCCAGGCGACATACTCTTTGGTCACTTTGCGCTGCTTAAACGCCCGGATCGCCTCCTCGATATAGGCTTCACTCTTGCCCAGCAGCAACACTCCGCTGGTATCACGGTCCAGACGATGCAGCAACTCGGCCCCCTCTATGGCATCCTGCACTTCATAGCTGTCCAGCCCTGCAGGCTTGTTGACTGCCACCATCTGTGCATCCTGATAAAGTATCGTAATATCTTCTGGCATCTCAACACGGAATATCGTATCCTCAGGCAGCGTAGCTCTGGCGATCTTGAGCTGCCTGTCTCCGACAAAGACCAGACCTCTATCGATCAGCTCTTTTGCTTTTTTGTTGGATATCTCTTTACTTTGCGCCAATAACTTGTAGGCCTGTTCCATCTTTGCTCTCTTTCTCTTTTTCTGCTTGCTTTAAACCCAAACTATGCATTAGAATCGCCTAATTTGGGTTAAACTCTCTATAATAGGGGCTATGCTTCCCCTGTAGCGTATCTTGCTGGGTCTGATTTCCGTATAGTGTAGCAATACTTCCCAAAGCGCATCCTTCTCTACCAGAGCAATCCCCTCAACAGCCGAGAAGAGATCTCTCTGATTGAAATAGTGTTTCCCCGAAATAATACGACAGCCAAACTGCGCTGCCTCGATCACATTGTGTCCACCCACAGGCACAAAGGCACCACCCAAGATCACCACATCTGCAATGGCATACAGATTGACCAATTCACCCAGTGCATCCAACAGCATGATATCGCTGCTTATGCTGCTGTTTTCCGAATAGCGTTGGCAGGTGACGTTATGCTCTTGCGCAAATAGATCTATCATTCTTGCTACACTTTCAAAGCGCTCCGGGTGGCGGGGCGCAATGACAAGCCTGGCCTCAGTATCCTCTCTTTTCAAATGAGAGAATGCCTCCAGTATCAAAGTCTCTTCCCCTTCGTGTGTACTTGCCGCGACAACAAGTACAGCATTTGGCTTTGTCCAGATTTTGGTAGCAGCCGGTAGCACCGAGCTCTTGATGTTGCCCGTAACCACCACCTGCCTGGCACCCAAAAGCAGCAGCCGTTCCTTGTCTTTGTCCGTCTGCGCATACACCTCGTCTATCTCTTTGAAAATATTTCGATAGAGCCAGGAGAAACGCTGATAGCGGTGAAACGAATGGTCACTCATCCTGGCATTGACCAGCAGGGTTTTTGCGCCTTTTCTTCTCAACAGAAAAAAGAGAAGATACCACAACTCCGCCTCCACTACAACCAAGGCCTTTTGCGGCCTCAACCATGCCAACAGCAGTGGCTCAAAAGGCAAATAGCGACTTTGGTCAGTATACTCTCGTATGAGCCCAAAGCCGGTTTGCGTGATACATGTGATGCGTAGATCTTCCCGAGGAACTGCTTCAAGCAGGGGGGCTACCGCCCTGGCCTCTCCAAAGCTACAGAGATGAAACAGTACACCGTTTTCTCTCAACGGAGGATTTTTCCATAAAAAAAATCTGGCAGGAATGGCTTCTCTGTATTTTTTTTTAAACGCAAATACGATCAGCAACGGGAGAGAAACGGCATAGATCAGCACAGCAAGCACTATATAGATATAAAAAAACAATAGCTTCCTTTGTTGCTGTATCTACCGCTCACCAGGACCTGTCAAGCCTGTCCTATTTGGAGCATAGTTTGGGATAATATCCCCTAAGATGCTTCTGAGTCCTTCTCTAGATACAATATCCTACCGCAATGTGGGCAGGTCGCAATCTCTTCACCACGGATGACCTCTGAGTATGCCTTGTCATTGATTTTCATATAGCAGCCATAGCATGCCTGTTTTTTGGCTGCTACTACGGCTGT
>CAMZLC010000092.1 GCA_947311605.1 uncultured Sulfurovum sp. | reverse complement strand
GCGCGGTACGGGGATCGAGTGCACACTGCACCACAAAACACTCCTCCTCCAGAAAATCCTGCAATGTTTCACTGAAGAGTCTGTCATCTTCCAGGAGAAGAATTCTATATGCCATAGCGTCCCTTTGGATAGCCTATACCAAACCGCCTGATCTCTATGCTGATTTGGGGTGATGCTGTATTTTAGCAAAAGGATACTGCCGAAAGGGTTAAACAGCCTCCGGCACTCTGCCGGAAAAGGAGGGGAAATGGGGGGCTTGCCTGATGCGGCAATAAGCGTGGACTAGAATATAGCCACAAGCGCGACAACTGCCAGTAGACTCACGCTATCGACTATGACTTCTCGCAGAATGGCATCTTTGGTGATTCTCATCTTTTGACCTTTGTTTTGAGATATCAAAGTATAACAAAAAAATGTCAAAAAATGTCAAAATCACATCATCATGCCGCCGTTGACCTTGAGGGTCTCTCCGGTGATATAGCCGGCATGATCCGAGAGCAGAAAAGCCACCGCATCTGCCACTTCACTCGGCGCACCAAATCTTCCCAGAGGAATCTTGGCTGTAAAGGCATCTTTGATCTCCTCTTTCAGCACTTCGGTCATCTCCGTAGCGATGAATCCGGGGGTCACACTGTTGAAACGGATACCTCTGGAGGCTGCCTCCTGGGCAAAACTTTTGGTCATGGCGATCGTACCGCCCTTGCTTGCGCTATAATTGGTCTGTCCCGCATTACCGGTCTCTCCTACGATAGAGGCGATATTGACCACCGCACCGAAGCGTTTTTTGCCCATGGCCTTGACCGCTTCACGACAACCGATAAAGGTAGAGAGCAGGTTGGCTTCGATCACAGCCATAAACTCCTCAGTCTTCATCCGCATCGCCAGCTTGTCCTTGGTGATTCCGGCATTGTTGACCAGATAGGCCAGTGCACCGTCAGCCTCTACGATCTGTTTGACCGCAGCCACAAAAGCCTCCTCGTTGCTAACATCGAAGCCAATCACCTCTGCCTGACCCCCTGCTGCCTCAATCTCTGATTTGACCACATTCGCCTCAGCCTCACCACTACGGTAATTTACCCACACTTTGAGTCCCTCTGCAGCCAGACTCTTGGCTATCTGCGCACCAATCCCCCTACTGCTGCCTGTGACCAATACATTTTTACCTGTGAATTTCATATGGATTTCCTCTAAAAATGATTTCTTTGATTGTACCAAGAAACATGTTATACTTGCATTGAAACACAGGCAAAATCCAAAGGTGAAAACCCCAAAATATTATACGGGGTCAAACATCTTTGTGCAAATTACTCATTGATATTTTTACTGGCATACGGTGTATCACCATAGGCACCATACTCTATAGTAGTATCGTTTAGTTGCAATATTGGGCTAGTCTCCGCATCATTGACCCATGCCTGACCATTCCATCTGCCATTTGCTGATCTCATATGCAGATCGATAACCGCAGGATCTGTGCCGTCAGTATAGGCAAACTTTGGATCCAAATAGATATCATCTACTGGTGCAGTAAAGGTATTGTTATAGTTTCCACTCGAGCAATTGTAGATATTATTATTGGAGAGTTCAAAATGGTGTTTGCCTGAACTACTAAGACTGGTAATTCCATATCCATTACAGTTGCTGATAATATTATTTCGTACGATTGTTGTAAAATTGCCATCAAATATATCTTCACCGTTGGCGGCGACATTTCCAAATTCAAAGATAATACCGTCTAGTGCACTGCCTTCTATTGTGTTGTATTCCACTACGGCATCTCTGGCTGCGACGATACGAATACCGCCATGTAAATCATCTCTGCCGTTGTAGTAAAGGGGCTTAAAGATTCTGTTGTGATGTATATGTATATTTTCTCCTCTCATGCTTTGATGCTCTACATAAGCCAAGATACCTACGGTTTTTCCAAATACATAGTTGTTATATATCTCTGCAAACTCTGGTTCAAAACCATTGATGGCTATATAGATACCCGCATAGCCTGAAGGTGTTGCAGTGTAGTCATTTCCTATGGTATTGTCATAGACATATATTTTAGAGCAGTCATGAATTCTGAGTCCCGCATTGGTGCGCGTATCATAAATCTCGTTATTGTGTATTTTGAGACCATCAACTCTTACGAGATAGGCACCCTCATGCCCTGAGCTCTGCATGTAGTTGTTGTATATCTCTACATTTTCGCTACGGGTAGCCAGGCCCATGACACGAATCATATCACCACGCGAATTCATCAGACGCATATCGTGTATTTTAATATTATTGGCACGATAAAATTGTACTAGAATGATATTCCATCTGCCTGTTTCCAGAGTTTGCGTGCCCCCGTTGAGCTCAAAACCGCTGATCTCGATATTGTCTATCGACTCCGCATTCTTACCATACAGGGCTGTACCCAGATCATAAGTATAATCATCATGACTCTCCCAATACTTCTGACCAGCGGGATATATCATGGGTTTATTTCCCGGCCAATTCACATTATCTACCAGTTGGACTTTAGCAGTGGCATCACCTTTTAATTTAACATTGCTTGGCATGGCGATTGGCTCATTGATCCAGTAGGTATGTGCTCCCTTGAGATACACAGTTGTGTATTGAGGATGTTGAGCGACAAAGGCCAAAGCCTGATTGATTTGTTCTTGGTCAGATACACCATCGGTATTATAGTCCCCACTGCCATCCCAGGAGATATAGACAGTATCGTCTGGCACCGTCGCATTTGCTTCGACAACATAAGTGTCTGCTTTCATATCTTTGCTAATACCTCCGTCACAACCTTGAAATATTAAAATTACTAAAAATACAATAAATACTTTTAAAAAACTTTTCATCTTGTTACTCCTAGAATTAAATTAAATTTACAAAAAGCCAGTTTAAACCCTAAATGTCAAGTTTCACCACGTTGTACCATCCCAAAAGCAATATCTTGAAACACATCTGGTAAAATCTTAAATATTTCAGGCTTCGTTTGAAACCAACTTTGAACTGCATCAAATGGAGTTCTGACTTTTAACTCTTTTCTTAAAGAGCCATGTCTTCTATTGAAGTTATAGAATATCAAGAACTTATTTAAATCTTTCTTAACATCATCAATATTATCATAAGCCTCTGCTTTGATTGTAGCATTCTTTATTGTTCCATTAACCCTTTCAACCATTCCATTAGTTTGAGGTGTATGTGGAGCTGTTAGCCTGTGTTCTATCTCATCTTTAGTACATTCAATATCAAACTTATGATTGCCACTAACTTTGCCTTTGCCTCTCGCCCATTTGTCTGTAAATTCAAGTCCATTATCTGTTAAAATATGGGTTAGATAAAAAGGGAAGAACTCTTTGCACTCTTTGAGAAATTCAACTGCATTAGCAGCTGTCTTATTTTCATATACTTTATAATACAATAGCCTTGTAGCTCTATCTATAGCTACAAAGAGATAATATTTTTGTTTATCAAACTTTGGTAAATAGGTTACATCAATGTGCAAATAGCCAGGCTCATACTCTTTAAACTTTTTAGCTTTTGCCTTTTGTTCAACAGGAACTCTATTTATATCAAAGGCTCTCAGAGTTCTATAGACATTACTTCTATTTGCATTTGGAATGACATCAACCATGGTATCCGTTAAGTCATCTAGCTCCATCCAAGTAATGGTTCTTACGACCCGTATAAGCTCCTTTTCTAAAGGTGTTAAAGCATATTTTACATTATCTGGTCTTGAACTCTTATCATTTAAAAAATCTCTTTTTCTGTATTTAGCAATAGTTTTTACATTAACATTGTATTTATCTGCCAATTCAACATTTGTTAAATCAGAATTTTGTATAATTTCTCTTACATGCTGGTTTGTTCTAGCATTGG
>CAMZLC010000091.1 GCA_947311605.1 uncultured Sulfurovum sp. | reverse complement strand
TACTTGGCAGGCCATTGCCTATGCACAGGAGCAGATACCCGAACTGCACGTTTTTCGCTGGAATGGGGACACCGAGGATGCTTCATTTGTGAGCTCTATTCCGCCACACGGCATCACCATAGAAGTAGGACCCATCCCCCAAGGCGTCCTTCGGGCCGATATGTTCTTCGGAACTGAGCGTGTGGTACAGACTATTTTGGACTATGTCGATCTCTATAACCAAGGCAAAGCCAAGCGGTACGCAGAGGTGGCTATCTACGACCATGATACATTGATAGACTACCCCCGCAACAACAAAGGTGAGATCACTGCCATGCTGCACCCCAGCCTACAGGACAACGGCTATACAAAAATCGAAAAAGGTGATCCTCTCTTTGTCACTCTGGAGGGCATAGATGTCTGCTATGAAGGAGAGGATCCCAGATATGTACTGTTTGCCAATGAGGCAGCCTACTACGAAAAACACTTCTCCATGTGTCTGACAGAGAAAAAGACGATACAGCTATAGAATACTTTGCAGCATGGTTATCGGACAGGGCTGCAGGGCAGCCCTACTCTGCTGCACCGATCTTGGCATAGAGGCCCGTAGCCGTATTCATATCCTTGAGGATCATCATGGACTTCTTGAACAGCAGCGAAGGAATAAAGATATCCGAGCCACCCATCATTTCAAAAAACATAAAATTCTTTCCTACTTTTTTCAAGAGCGCTGTGGTTTCGGGGGTGTTTTTTTCATAGGCCTTCAGTTTTTTGTGCGAATCACTGAAGAGTTTCATGGAGGCGTCCATCTTCTCTTTAAATTCGGGATCATCTATTCCCCAGGATTTCATCATATACAAGCCAGCGATACGCTGAGAGAGCATGCGCTGTCTCCCTGAGATATTGATAATCTCTCCAGATTTTTTACCCGTCAGCCTGGCAAAGAGTTTGGTGGTTCCGTCTGCAGCTTTGAGTAGTGCTTCAAGTTTTACCTGTAGTGTCCGGGCATTCTTTTTGCTGGGCTCTGCCTCAAGCATCTCTTTTGCCGGTATCCAGAGTTTCTGCGAAGCCCCGATGCTCTTTTTGGTGATATCATCCGTAGTAAAATCATACAGAGACTGCGTATGATCCTCAAATGCCGCCATGATCTTTTTTAGATCTTCTCGGGGATTGCCAAAACGGTTATGCATACCTGCCATAGTATAGTCTTTCAGCATGCGCTGTGTAAACATCCGTTGCTTTCCTGTCACATCCACCGCCTGTGAAAGATTCTTGATCTCCATCGCTGAAATCGCTGAAGTAAGCAGTCCGTAAAACAATAGGGGCTTCAAAATATATTTGTAAGGTGTCATTATATTCTCCTTGATTCTTGGAAACATCGGAAGAAGCTGTGCAAATAGGAAAGATAAGGCATAAAAACAGATAAATCTATAGGCTATCTATAGGTAACCTGGCAAACTCGAAACAAATCCGAGTCCCATAGCTTTCCGTCCCCACCTCACGATGGGTTTGGCTTTTTCAAAATGTCAATAAAATATTATAGCAAAAAAAGTCAATATTCTATAACATCTGCTATGATAAGCAAAAACTTCGAGGAAAAAGCATGGCGGCATACATACTGTTTGACACAGAAACCACAGGCAATCAAGCGCAGGATCGCATTATACAGATCGGTGCGATGGTCTTTCAGGGCAAAGAGATAGAGGTTCATAATGAACTCTGCAGCACAGAACAGGAGATCTCTGTAGAGGCGATGGAGGTGCACCATATCACACCACATATCATTGCCGACAAACCGCCATACGGTGATACCGTATTCTCAAAGAGACTGGCCTCACTGAATCATCCGGAAAATTATCTGATCGCGCACAATATCTCCTTTGATCTTGGGATGGTGGAAAAAGAGGGCTTTGTCAACCACTGCCAATTGATTGACACTGTACGCTGTGCCAAGCATCTCTATCCCGAACTTCCCTATCATCGTCTTCAATATCTTCGTTATGCTTTAAGGTTGTATAAGGAGGAGCAAAAAGAAGCAGAGAAAATAGGTATCACCATTAAAGCCCATGAGGCTATCGGCGATGTGCTGATCCTCAAACTCCTCCTGAGCCAACTGACAAAGCGCTGCAAAGAGACATTCCCCGAAGAAAAAGTGATGGAAAAACTGGTCATGCTCACCCAGACACCTGTCATGATGCAGACCTTTAAATTCGGCAAGTACAAAGGCAGGATTATCGAGGAGATCGCACAGGAGGATATGGGATATCTCAAGTGGATGCGAAAAAATCTGGATCTTGATGAAGATCTCGCCTATACACTGGACCATCATTTAGAGCAGTTTTAGTTTTATTCTGTATAATATGAAAAAATATTAAAAGGGCTAGGTATGGAAGAAAAACTGCAGGGCATGCACCTGGAACTCCCCTATCTTGAGATGGGGTCGGGTTTTCTGGTAGGGCTTTCTGTCGGATATTTTCTGAAAAAGAGTTTCAAGATTATTTTGGTGCTGACCGGTCTCATTGTGGTAGCCCTCTTTGTGCTCGAGAGCAAAGGCGTGATCGCTATCAATGAAGGCAACCTGGACAGCACTGTCACTGCAGGTGCCGGAGCATTTAAGGCGTTTGCAGGGTTCTTGCAGGAGCGCTTGGGGCGTTTTACCTTTGCCGGTGGCGGTTCTGCGATTGCGGGATTTCTGACGGGGCTAAAATGGGGCTAGACAGCAGAAGGGAGCAGCGGTGCTAGTCCATATCTGCTGCGCAGTCGACAGCCATTACTTTTTGCAAAAGCTCCAAAAGGACTACCCTCAGGAGAAACTGGTTGGATTTTTCTATGATCCCAACATTCACCCCTATAGCGAATATCGGCTTAGACTTTTGGATGTGAAGCGCAGCTGCAGGCTTCTGGATATAGACCTCATAGAAGGCCCCTATGACTTCGAGCGCTGGATGGAGACGGTCAGGGGGCTGGAGCACGAGCCGGAAAAGGGTAGCCGCTGCGCTGTCTGTTTTGATCGCCGTTTTGAGGTCTCTGCCCAAAAAGCAGCTGAACTGGAAGAACGCACCTTTACCTCCACCCTCCTCACCTCTCCCAAAAAATCCCTCAAGCAACTCAAGCAGGCAGGCGATCTACTTGCTGCCAGATACAGCATCTCCTTTGTGGCACCGGACTATCGAAAAGCCTCCGGTACCCAGGAGCAAAATATCCTGGCAAAGGAGTCCCAGCTCTACCGACAGGACTATTGCGGCTGCCTCTATGGCCTCACCCTACAGAGGGAACAGCAGCAACGGCTGGCAGATGAGCTTTTCACACCACTCTCGGGGCAGATCCAGCCCGAATCCATCGAAGCACGGCTCACACTCTATGAAGAACGGCTCACACTTGAAGCAGCAGAGCAGCCCTATCGGATCATCAAGGAGCGTTTCCTGAACTGGCGCATACTCAACGGATGGCTCAAGGTACGCAAAAGAACGGTTTCTTCCCATTTTCTCCCCTACTCCACACTCAAAAAAGCATACACCAGAGGGCGCATTGAGTACCATATAGATCAGCTCCATCATATGAGCAGAGATGAAGTCAAATTTATCTCACTGGAGCACTATAATCTGCTCGCCGGTACCCACTTCCCCACAGTGATGGCACTGCTCTACCACCCTCCCACTTTTGCCCAGGAGATCAAGATCAGGCAGCAGCTGTTGCATTCCGCCTATGATCTCAGCGCCATACTTGTGGTAGAAGAGATCCCAGACAACAAAATAGAGATCTTTTTAGAGACTGAAACCTATGAAGATGTCCAGGAAAAGCTTGTTCGGCTGACATAACCATAGATTTACATAATTTTCGATAGAATATCAATCAAAAACTGAATCAAAAATATGTCCTAAAAGGTAAAAATGATGCGTCTGACTGTCATGGATATTCAAAAAATTCTTCCCCACCGTTATCCTTTTTTACTGGTGGATCGTGTCACCAAGATCGACAAAGGCACTTTTATAGAGGGGTATAAAAACGTCTCTATTTCTGAACCCGTCTTTCAAGGGCATTTTCCTGACCACCCTATCTATCCTGGCGTCATGATCATCGAAGGTATGGCACAGGCGGGGGGCATCCTGGCTTTCAAGAGTCTCAATGAGGAGGATGCCGCCAATGAGGAAAACAAAGTCGTCTACTTTATGAGTATAGACAAAGCAAAGTTCCGTGCACCGGTCACACCAGGGGATCAGCTGATCTACTGCATTACCGTCCTCAAACACCGTGGTGCCGTCTGGCAATTTGCTGCCAAAGCCTTTGTCGATGAGAAGCTGGTAGCAGAAGCGGAGCTCAAAGCGATGATCGTAGATAAGTAGACAGATCACTTGAGCCATATGAATCCAACATCCGTCATCGACCCGAAGGCCTCTATCGGAAAAGGCACGATAATTGGCAATGCCTGTTATATCGGTAGCAATGTCATTATAGGTGAAAACAACCGTATTGCCTCTCATGTCGTCATCGATGGACACACCACGATCGGTGACAACAATACAATCGACGATCACACAGTGCTGGGCACTGCGCCACAGGACAACAAAACTACCTCAGACAAAGTGGGACTGTACATAGGGAATAACAATACGATCGGCAGCCGCGTCTTTATCACTGCCGGCACAGAGCATGGCGGCATGATGACACGCATAGGAGACCACAACCAGATGAGGAGTGGCGTACATATAGGGCATGATGTACAGTTGGGAAGCCATTGCCTTATGGCAGAGGATGCGGCACTCGGAGGGCATGTGATCGCAGGAGATTATGTCTCCTTTGGTAGCGATACGGCAGTGCATCAGTTCGTGGAGATCGGCAGCTATGCCTGTCTAACAGAGGGTGCCGCACTCACACAGGATCTGCCTCCCTACTGTACTGCAGAAGGCAACCGGGCCAAGATCACTCGACTGCACCAGGAGGTCCTGGAAAAGCATTTCTCCGCCGAAGCGCAAAGGAGTATCCAGAAAGCCTACACCGGGCTCTTTTCAGAACGCTCTCCTAAAGAGAATGCGCAGAATGCCTTAGAGAAAGAAACAGCAGAAATGCTTCAACCATTTTATAGATTTATTGTGGACTCCAAACGAGGGGTCCCATTCAAAAGGAAAACCAATGTCAACTAAAAAATGCAGCTTCTGCCAAAGTCCGGAAAACAGAGACAACCCTCTGATCGCCGGAACGGATGCCTATATCTGCTCCAATTGTGTCGTCTCTGCCTACAAAATACTCTTTGGTGAAGAGGAGCAGGAGATCGGTGCTGAGTTCAACCCCCATCTTCTTTTGCCCAAAGAGATCAATGAAAAACTTAAGCAGTATGTCATTGGACAAGAGGAAGCAAAAAAGACACTCTCTGTTGCAGTATACAACCATTATAAGAGACTCTTTAGAGATGAAACAGACAATGATGTAGAGATCGCCAAATCCAATATCCTTCTTCTGGGCCCCACAGGAAGCGGCAAAACCCTGCTGGCGCAAACGATTGCCAGGTTCTTGGATGTGCCTATTGCCATTGCCGATGCGACCAACCTCACAGAGGCAGGCTATGTAGGTGAAGATGTGGAAAATATCCTCACCAAACTACTCCAGGCTGCAGACGGAGATGTTGATAAGGCAGAAAAAGGTATCGTCTTTATCGATGAGGTGGACAAAGTGGCGAGAATGGGTGAAAACCGCTCTATCACACGCGATGTCTCCGGTGAAGGAGTACAGCAGGCACTGCTCAAGCTTATTGAGGGTTCTATCGTCAATATCCCTCCCAAAGGTGGTCGCAAGCACCCCAATCAGGAATTCATTCAACTTGACACTGCCAATATCCTCTTTATCTGCGGTGGCGCATTTGACGGCCTTGAAGAGATTATCAAGCGGAGACTGGGAGACAACACAATGGGTTTCGGTCAGAAGAAGCGAAGCAACAAAGAGGTAGAGAACCTCATTCATCAGGTCGAGCCGGATGATCTCGTCCATTTTGGGCTCATTCCCGAGCTGATCGGTAGGCTGCATGTCATTGCCACACTGAGTCAGATCACACAGGAGGATATGGTGCGGATCCTGACGGAGCCAAAAAACTCCATACTCAAGCAGTACCAAAAACTCTTTGAGCTCGATGATACCATACTGACTTTTGAAGAGGAGGCACTCTCTCTGATCGCCCAAAAGGCGATCGACAGGAAAACCGGTGCCAGGGGTTTGCGTTCAATCATGGAAGAGATACTTTTGGATATAATGTACTCTTTGCCGGAACTCAAAGGGTATGAAGTGGTCATCACTTCCGATGTGGTCAACAAGGGTGCAGAGCCGCTCTATCTCAAAAATAAAAAAAGTGCATAAAGAAGGAATATAACCATGGGACTATTAAAAAGACTGTTCGGCTCTTTCTCTAAAGATCTGGCTATTGACCTGGGAACAGCAAACACCCTGGTACTTATCAAAGGACAGGGCATCAGCATCAATGAGCCTTCCGTCGTTGCCATACAAGTCAACAAGCATGGACAGGAAACCATCCTGGCTGTAGGACAGGAAGCCAAAGACATGGTAGGCAAGACACCAGGAAACATCAAAGCAATCAGACCTATGAAGGATGGTGTGATCGCGGATTTCCGCACCACAGAACTGATGATCGAGTACTTCATCAAAAAAGTACACGGCCGTGGCATTTCCGCGCCCCGTATCATCATCTGCGTCCCTTATGGCTTGACGCAGGTGGAACGCAAGGCTGTCAGGGATTCTGCGATGAATGCCGGCGCTCGCTTTGTCTATCTGATTGAAGAACCCATGGCAGCAGCCATCGGTGCAGGACTCCCCGTCAAGGAGCCCAATGGCAACTTGGTGGTGGATATCGGCGGCGGTACCACAGAGATCGGTGTCATCTCACTGGGTGGGCTAGTACTTAGTAAATCGCTCAGGGTAGCAGGAGACAAGCTGGACAATGCTATCTCGGATTATGTCAAAAGGAAGTTCAATCTACTGATTGGCGATAGGGTAGCCGAAGAACTCAAGATCAAAATCGGTACTGCTGTCAAGCTAGAGGAGGATCTCACTACGATCGTGCGGGGAAGAGACCAGGTAGAAGGCATCCTTACCTCTATAGAGATCACCAGCGAGCACATTAGAGAGGCTATGGCTGATCCCCTGAGACAAATTTCTGAAGCGTTGAAGTCCGTACTGGAGGAAACACCGCCTGACCTTGCTGGCGATATCGTAGAGAACGGTATCGTCCTTACTGGAGGGGGCGCACTTATCAGAGGACTGGACAAGTATCTCTCAGATGCGGTAAAACTTCCAGTGTATATTGCTGAAGATCCGCTTCTGGCAGTGGCTAAAGGGACAGGAAAAGTCCTGGACGAGCTGGATCTTCTACAGCAAACTGCCTTTGAGGAGTAGTCTCCTCCATGAAGTCGCGCCTCCTTTTTGTCCTCCTTTTGCTTGTGGCGCTTTTTGTCATCGTTTCGCAGAAAAACCAGCGTACCCACAATGCGATCCTCTCCATCATTAGCCCTATCAAGCAATTCTACAAACAACTTACCCAAGAGGTTGAAGACAGAAGCAAGAGTTATATTTTTCAAAAAGAGAGTATTGAAAAGCTGACCAGAGAGAACAAGGTACTCAAAAAATATCTCTTGGATCAGACACTCTATCTGCAGCAGGTCAATACACTGTACCAAAAGCTGCCCTCTTTGGAAAAGTTGCCCTACAAAAGTATCACACTGGTGGACACTGTTTCCTATGTCAAGCTCAACAGTTTTGACGAAGTATTGCTGACCCTTCCTAAAAAAAACAGACTGACAGAAAACCAAGTCTATGGACTGATACAGAACAATACAGTCGGTGGCACTGCTGCATTGAAGGGCGGGAACCTCTATGGATACCTGAGCTCCAATGCACGATGCAAATTTTCTGTATTTATAGGTAAAAACAGAACGCCGGGCATTATACAGGGTGTGGACAAAGAAAGCATGCTCATTAAATACATACCGAAATGGGCCAATATCAAAATAGGTGACAGGGTCGAGACGAGTGGGCTAGACAGTATATTTTTTGCCAATATCCCCGTAGGAACCGTGGAGAGTGTGAAGGTAGAAAACAGCTACAAGACCGCCTATGTCAAATCCTTTGCCGACACCCTGCATCCTAATTTCTTCTTCCTCATCACGGATACGATGCCTAGACTGGTCTCCTATTATGACCAGAACAGTTCCCTGCCTGATCAAAACTATACCTATGCAAACCAAAGCGGAAAAATTATGGAAGAGAATGTCACCAGTATTCCAAAAACACTGCAGACCAAAGAATCAGAAGTAGATCTCAGTGAATTTGAGATCCCGAAAGAAAAAATAGTAATCGAGCCCATTGTGACCAAAAAGCCCAAGTCAAACAGAAAGCCTGCCAGACAAAAAAAACATACACAAAAAACCCATACAAAACAACCGCCTGCCTACACAGCACCCTCCCCACAAAAAAGGGAAGCGCCCAAAAGGAATCCTCTGGATATCTTTAGATAATCATACAGGGCGCGCACCTCCGGTAGAAAATAAGAGCCCTCTATACTACATTTGTGTATAATACACAACTAAAAATAGAGGTACTCCCCATATGCCAAAACGCGAAGATATCAAAACCATTTTGTTGATAGGATCAGGCCCGATCGTGATAGGACAGGCTTGCGAATTTGACTACTCAGGCACCCAAGCTGCCAAGACACTCAAGGAGCTCGGATACAAAGTCGTTCTGATCAACTCCAATCCCGCTACGATCATGACGGATCCTGAATTTGCACATCGAACCTATATCGAACCTATCACTGAAGAGGTCATTGCTCAGATCATCCAAAAGGAGAAGGTCGATGCCATACTGCCTACCATGGGAGGTCAAACTGCACTCAATGTCGCCATGAGCATGCATGAGAAAGGCATGCTTGAGGGCATTGAGTTCCTCGGTGCCAATCCTGAAGCGATCAAGAAGGGAGAGGACAGGCAGGCATTCAAAGAAGCGATGCAAAAAATCGGTATGGATCTTCCTGTCTCTCACTATGCTTACAACATGGATGAAGCAATGGAGGCAGCCAAGCAGATAGGTTTTCCATTGATCATCCGTGCCTCTTATACCCTCGCAGGTGGTGGAAGCGGTGTCGCCTACAATATGGACGAGTACAAAGAGATTGTCCAAGGCGGGCTTGAGGCCTCGCCTATCTCAGAGATCCTCATTGAAGAATCTCTGCTTGGCTGGAAAGAGTACGAGATGGAGGTGATCCGTGATCGTGCAGACAACTGTATCATCATCTGCTCGATCGAAAACCTCGACCCTATGGGCGTACATACTGGTGACTCTATTACCATAGCCCCCGCTTTGACACTCACTGACAAAGAGTATCAACACATGAGGGATGCTTCCTTTGCCATCTTGCGTGAGATTGGTGTAGATACAGGCGGATCCAACGTCCAGTTCTCGATCGATCCCGATACAGGAAGGATGATCGTGATCGAGATGAATCCGCGCGTCAGCCGCTCCTCGGCACTGGCATCCAAAGCCACTGGGTACCCTATTGCCAAAGTGGCCACCCTGCTGGCAGTCGGCTATACACTCGATGAAGTCACCAACGATATCACCGGTACCCCTGCCAGCTTCGAGCCTGTCATTGACTATATTGTGACCAAAGTCCCCCGTTTTACCTTTGAGAAATTCCCTATGGCAGACTCTACTCTGACCACAGCTATGAAATCTGTGGGTGAAGCGATGAGTATAGGCAGAACTTTTAAGGAATCTTTCCAGAAAGCACTCTGCTCACTGGAGACCGGTCTCAAGGGATTTGAGCCTATCGCATGCGACGGAGAGACACTTGTGAGAGAGATCCGACGCTCCAATGAGGAGCGCATACTGTATGTCTTTGAAGCACTTCGCAGGGGGATGGCTGTGGATGCTGTTTTTGATCTATGCAAAATCGATCGATGGTTCCTCTATCAACTCGAGGAGCTGGCAGAGAGCGAAAGAAGCATGGACATTGCACTACTCACTGATGCTTCCCGACTCCGGAAGTTCAAGACCGAAGGTTTTTCCGATGCCATGATCGCCCAAGTCATCAACCAGAAAGAAAATGTAACGCTTTCCGAAAACGACATCTATACCGCGAGAGAGAAGCTGGGCATCACCCTTGAGTACAATGAGGTAGATACCTGTGCAGCAGAGTTTAAAGCCCTAACCCCCTATCTCTACTCCACGACGAACACTACAAAACTCCCCGCTGTTACAAGCACAGAGAAAAACGAGAAGAAGAAGGTACTCGTTATTGGAGGAGGTCCCAACCGTATCGGACAGGGTATCGAATTTGACTATTGCTGCGTACACGCCTCCTTTGCTTTGGAGGATATGGGGATTACTTCCATCATGTACAACTGCAACCCGGAGACAGTCTCTACAGATTATGACACCTCCGACATACTCTACTTTGAGCCGATTGATTTTGAACGGGTACGCAGTGTCATCGAACTGGAGAAGCCAGATGGTGTCATCGTACACTTTGGTGGGCAAACCCCACTCAAGCTTGCCAAGAGCCTGACAGCTATCGGTGCCAAGATCTCCGGTACGACCGCCAAAGTCATTGATCTGGCCGAAGACAGAGAACTCTTCTCCAACTTTATCCATACGCTTGGGCTCAGGCAACCCGAAAATGGCACCGCCTTTGCCAAAGACGAGGCGATGAGTATCGCCAACCGCATCGGATATCCTGTGCTTGTGCGCCCAAGCTTTGTACTTGGCGGTCGTGGTATGCGCACCGTATACGGTGACGAAGAGCTGCGAGAGTATATGGACGAGGCCGTTTCTGTCTCTAATGATGCACCGGTACTGATCGACAAATTTCTGGACAATGCTATAGAGCTAGATGTCGATGCGATCTGTGATGGAAAAGAGGTCTATATCGGCTCCGTCATGCAGCATATCGAGGAGGCGGGTATCCACTCCGGTGACTCCGCCTGCTCTCTGCCTCCCGTCTCTATCTCGCGGGCACTGCAGGAAGAGATCAAGACACAGACGGCAGAAATCGCACTGGGTCTTGGCGTGGTGGGACTGCTCAATATCCAATATGCCATTCACAGAGGAGAGATCTATCTCATCGAAGTCAACCCCAGAGCCTCTAGAACCGTCCCTTTTGTCTCCAAGGCCACAGGGGTACCGCTGGCAAAAGTAGCTACCAGAGTGATGATACAGGGGAATCTGAGAGAGGCACTTCGTTTCTATGACACCTTCAAGGTCGTCGACTTCGACAAAAAGATCATGGAGCCCACGCTCAAAAACCTGGTGGCCGTCAAAGAAGCAGTCTTCCCTTTCAATAAATTACCTGGGTCAGACCTGATACTGGGGCCGGAGATGAAGTCTACAGGCGAAGTGATGGGTATCTCTGAGAGCTTTGGTATGAGCTTTGCCAAAAGCCAGTTTGCTTCTGGGAACAACATCCCTCTTGAGGGCAAACTCTTTGTATCACTGACAGAGATTGACAAGCCAATGGCTGGAGAGATCGGCAAAGCGTTTGAAGCACTGGGTTTTGAGATCGTAGCCACCTCTGGTACACATACTGCACTACTCAAGGCAGGCGTCACCTCTGAAAAAGTACTCAAGATCTCTGAAGGTCGCCCCAATATCGATGATATGATCCGAAACGAAGAGATCGCTCTGGCCATCAACACCTCTGATAACAAATCTAGCAAAGACGACGCCAAGACCATCCGTCAGTCTGTACTGAGCAACCATGTGCCCTATTTCACTACCATTGCAGCGGCACTGGCCACCGCAGAGGCGATCAAGGAGCTCAAAGCCACAGGTGGTGTCACTGAGCCCAAGGCACTGCAGGATTATCTCTCATAAAGACCATGCACTCCCAGAAAGGCAGCACAAAAGAGGCGCTCTCCCACACTGTCTATCTGGCACAAACAGATACCACGGTCGGCTTCATCTCACAGGATGCCGACAGGCTCACGGCGATCAAAAAGCGCCCACCCCACAAACCCTACATCAAGGCTATTGGCACACTTGACACACTGAAAAGATTTAGCAGGATCCCCAGTGTACACAAGAACAGACTCCGCAGAGCATCACGCAGTACCTTTATCTTGCCCAGTGGGCACTCCTACAGGGTGATCAGAGATGAAGCACACCTCAAGCTGATATCGCAGCTCCAATGGGCATACAGCACCTCTGCCAACCACAGTGGTAAGCGCTACGATGAAACATGGGCCAGAGCTGTGGCAGATGAGGTCATCGAGCCACTCAACGGTGAAAGCAGACCCTCTGCCATCTACAAAATAAATAACAAAACTATCAAGAAAATCCGATAGCCCAGACCAAAGGGCGGCGTTAAAGTTTTCTACACCATTTCAAAAACAGTCTATCCGGGCTGACCCTGCTGTCTATCGCCTTTTCCTCGACAATCAGTTCCGAGAGCCATTTTGCCATCAGTGGAGCGAAAACAAAACCTCTACCCCCTACACCATTCATCACATAGAGACCCTCCAGGTGTTTCAGGGGCGGCTTGGCTCCCTTGAGGATGCCCGGATAGTGCTCCAGTATCCACGGCACATCCACCACCCTGCCCACCAGAGGAAAATAGTCCTTGCTTCCTGCGCGCATGCCACAGAAGATCTCCTTGAGCTTGAAATCGCTTGTATCGACCATCTCTGCCGCCTGCACCTCCAGGTCCGCCAGAGGCCTTCCATCACAGGCTACGCAGGGCTCTTTGGCTTTGATGTGGGTGGCACCAAGCTTGATGATTCCATTAATATTTTTTGATATGGATATTTTTTTGTGCAGTGATATTTTTAGATGTAGATCCGAAGCATAGTCCCCACGGCTTCCCCAAAGTCCCTTGACTCCCATATAGCGCATATCGAGCAGGTCATTCTGATATCCTGTAGCCAACACAACGTTTTTTGCGTACAGCTGCGGCTGCGCTACACCTCCATGCTCTGATGCGCGAGAGATAAGCTTCCAGCCCTCCTCTTCGTGTACAAGCGATGCCACATCATACTGCCTAAACATCACCCTCTCCCATATCGCACGGCACATCTGCGGCGCATCACATACACCCGCCTCCTCAAACCAAAAACCCCTCTCTGCATTTTTGATACCGTGTTGCAGAAAAAAGCCTCTCTCTATATTTTCATATTTATCAATATTGTATTCTTCATACTGTGCAAACTTCTCGCTGTCGTTCAGGTCTTTTGGTATCCTGGCTACACCGCTTTGGTCAAAATATTTTGGAAAGTGTCTGCTGTAGAATGCCACCGCATAGCTATACGCCTCGTTGGTCAATGCCTGCAGCGGTGAACCTTTGCCTATCTTGGGAGAGACAAAGGCTCCTGCCGCACCAGACCCTCCACTGGCAGGCACCGCACTCCGATCCACCAGCAACACCCGCTGTCCCCTCTGCTGCAACGCAAATGCCGCACTGCATCCGGCAATCCCTGCGCCGATGATGATGGTGTCGTAGCATATCTCTTGGTTTCTATGCATTATCTACACATCAATACGCCATAAAATAGCTCAAGAGTGCTATCACCAGCACAGCCAGAGCACCCGCTACCACAGATGCATTCCAGTAAGGCAGCAGCATAAGCACTACACCGCCTACCATCGGAATCACACGCTTGCGTATCTTGCCAAAACTCAGGTACGCCATCCCTATAGCGCCCAACATAACAGCCAATATCAGTGTCGTACTATCCATACACAGAGGCCTGCGTCATTACACCGTGATCTCTTTGATATCCGCAATCTCTCTAAAGCTTTTGTAGACTGAGCCTATCATCGCCAGTCTGTTTGTCTTGACTGCTTCATCTTCTGCATTGACCATGACACTGTCAAAGTAGGCATCCAGCTCTCTCTTGAGTCCAAACAGCGCCTCAAGCTTCTGTTTGTAGTTGTCAAATACTAGATGTACTACCTTTTCATAGGCACTGTAGAGAGAGATCTCCTCCTCTTTTTCAAAGCGTGTGATATCAATAGACAGTGTCTGTCGCAGGTCAAGATCTTTTGAGATATTCGCCACACGCTTAAAGGTAGAGAACTGCTCCTTAAAGGTATCTTCCGAGACGATTTCATTGAGTGCAGAGACTTTTTTGGCTATCTCGCTGATGTCTCTCTCGCCGCTTGCTAGTACCGCTGCTATCACCGATGGATTGGCATCAAGAGATTTATTGATACGCTCGATGATAAAGTCTCTCAGAAGTGCAGTATCAAAGGCATCATAGTTGGCTTTGAGTAGCGTGATGATGTCATCTATGTTGAAAGACAAATCAAATGCTGTGATGATACGAACGATACCATTGACCGCACGGCGCAAGGCAAAGGGGTCTTTGCTTCCTGTAGGTATCTTGCCTACAGAGAAGAGTCCCATAAGGGTATCTAGTTTTGCAGACATCGCCACGATAGAGGAGAAGATAGATGCAGGTAGTTCTGCACCCTCACCTACTGGCATATACTGTTCTTTGATGGCAGTATACACCAGCGCATCTTCACCCAGAGCTTTGGCGTAGTAGTAGCCCATAAGCCCTTGGAGTTCGGTAAACTCATAGACCATCTCGCTCATGAGGTCGGCTTTTGCAAGGTTGACTGCTCTGTCCATCAGTTTTTCTAGTTCCGCATTGTTCTTGCCTGTCTCGGATTCTACTTTTTCCATGTAAAGTCCCAAAAGACGCATAGCAATATTCTTTTCTCTGTCTATCTTGTCTGCTAAAGTACCAAGCCCATCAATGAACTGTACTTTTTCAAGCCCATCAGTACTTAGTCCATTTTTAAGGTCATTTTGGTAAAAGAAGAGTCCATCTGCTAGACGAGGTTTTAGTACACGTTCATTCCCTGCTACTACCTTGGTATAGTCCTCTGTGTAGGCGTTAGAGACTACGACAAATTTATTGGCTATCTTGCCATTTTCAAACACAGGAAAATAACGTTGATGCTCTTTCATAGAGGTGATAATCACCTCAGGAGGCAGCTCTAAAAACAGCGCGTCAAAAGTACCCACCAGAGCCTTAGGGTTTTCTGTGATCGCTACGACCTCTGCCAAAAGCGCACCGTCTCTCTCTATGATGATGTTGTGTTCTGCTTCTAGGGCATCAAACTCAGCCAATATTTTCGCTTCACGTGCATGAGGATGCAGCATCACTGCACCCTCTGCCAAGATAGCTTCATAGGCATCAATGTTCGCTACTTCCACCGCATCATAACTCACCATGCGGTGTACATAGGTTTTGGTATCTGATGCTACACC
>CAMZLC010000090.1 GCA_947311605.1 uncultured Sulfurovum sp. | reverse complement strand
CTGGTTCACCGCCAAAAAGTCGTTGTTGGCAGGGTTTTGAAAGTCTATAAGTTTGACCGTATCGCCCCGCTTTACCTCGTCCTGCTTTACCTCTACACCTATCCCCTGCAAAAGCATCTTGTGAAAGGCTCGGTTGTTCTGTGTGAGGCTTGGGTACTGTGGCTTCTGCAAGATGTGCAGAGCTTCGTCTATGGCAGAGTTCGGAAGTGTCGGGTTGAGTTTTGTCAGAGCAGTGTGCAGTCTGTTAGAGAGTAGCACTTCCTGGTAGCTGTTGCGTTCGGGTGTGTCGCTGTCAGGTGCGATGTCGTAGCCGTGATGGTAGTCGTACCCCAACGCTTTGAACCACGCTATGGCTAACTGTTCTACTTGGTCTTCGTTAATCATAACTCTCTCCTAAAACATAGTGTGTCCCTCTAGCTTGACCTTGCTTTTCTATCAACCCTCTATCTGCCATCCGTTTTAACAACTCTCTCGTTCTACTCTCTTTAATATCTAAAAGTTCTTCGACAACCTTAGAGGTAATAGAATCATTGTCAGACAGATACTTCATAACTTCTTTCTCTTGAACTGTAATATCCGACGGTATCCGACGGTTATCCGACGGTTTCAACCCCTCACTTGGATAGAGTTCATCTGATGGAACTAGCGGAACTGCGAATGTTTGGATTGGAAGGGTAACTAAAAAATAGCTTCTAGCATCATCCGTTTCAAACACAGGCTCATCAGAACCATTGTTCTTCATAGCTCTTCTGATCTTCGGTATTCCTGTACCCTTACCTTCTGTAAGATGTAACTCTTTAAGAAAATCCCCGATCCTACGGTTCAAATACTTCCTGCTTATAATCCGTTCTTTCTTGAAGTCATCTGGGACAATAGGTGGCATCGCCCCACCATGAGAGAGTATCTCTATCTTGTCAAGTCGTACATTGACCTCAATAGGTTCTCTCTCCTCATAACTTTTATGATATACAGCATTGGCAAGAGCTTCTTCTACTGCTTGAAAAGGGTAGTTGTAAAAGCGTATGGCTTCTGCTTGACCTTCTACTTTTTGTACATGTTCTGCTATGACAAGTGTTTTAATATGTGAGAGAGCCTGTCTAAGCTGCTGATGAATCGGTCCTCTAAATACCTTTTCTGTAAAGCTATCGCCAATGTCATCATGGTAAATGTTGACTTCAATACGTGTATAAGGAAAAAATTTCTCTATATCTTCACCAAAAAAGAGTAGTCCAACATTTACTGGTCGTAGGTCTTCATTTGCTCCACGGGCTATTTGCATCACTCTGACTAGATCATCAAACTCTATACTTAAAGCACTACGAAATAGGTCACTCTTTACATCTTGTAAGAAGATACGAATCTCCGCCAATGACAGGTCATCTATGCTCGCATGATGGTTGATACGGTCATCAAATGGTGTCGTTGCAGCTAACTGTATAAGCTGTTTCTCCTCTTGTGCATTTGCTTTTGCTGTAGAGGACATACGGCGGACATAGTAGAGTTTCTCTGCACCTTTGGCAAGACTTCGTGATGCTTTGTAGGGTCTGGTCTCTCCACCTGGTACCCACACTACCAAGATATGTTTACCCTCTATCTCATATGGAGCAACGACAGGTGTATAAGCAGGAACGATCTTCTGGCAAAGCTTATGTAGGTCTTGTTGCATCTTGTCCAAATCATCTATGGCTATGCCTTTTGGCGGCAACACCGCACGACCGTTCTCTTCAGCTATCCCGATGATGAGATACCCACCACCCCAGTTTTTTACATCGTTGGCGAAGGCACAGATGGTGTGCAAAATGATCTCAGGGTTCCAGCCCTCTTTGAACTCGATGCGTTCGCTTTCTACTGTTTTGGCGTGGATGAGTTCGTGGATATTAATGGGTAGTGGCATTTTTGGCTCAAGATTCTTTAAAATTGATTTCTAATGTATGGCCTGTTGCCTCTGCGTATGCCATCAGGGTTGTTATCTTGGGAGCGGATTCATAGCTAAGGCTTTCCAGTCTCGATATGTTGCTTCTTTTTGTCTTCATAATCTTTGCGACATCTTCTTGTGTAAGGTTTGCCGCTTTTCTCATCTTGATAAGTTTTAGTTTGATGTCATAGATAGGCTTCAGCGCATCATAGGCATTTCTAACCTCATCATCCATAAGAGCCTTTATTTTAAAATCTTCGTATGCTGGTCTTTTTTTATCCATTTTCTAACTCCATCTTTCTTCTCTTTGCTATATCCATATCTTTTTTAGGTATAGCATTTTGTTTTTTAATAAACGTATGCAAGATAACGACTTCCTGGTCAATCACTGTACAGAATATTGATCGGGATATACCCTCTTTGCCTTTTGCTCTAAACTCAAAAAGTCCATCTTTTAGTGGTGCTGAGTGTGGTCGCCCCAGATTTGGACCCACCTCCGCAACCATATCAAAGATACTCAATAGATCTGCCAATATGCTTTTAGGCAAACCCAAAGTTATCTTTTCGACTTTTTCACTAAAAAAAGTGATTTTCCAGTTTTTGCTATCCATCTCTAATGTTATCCTAAAAGATACTATTTGTCAATGTCTGGCACATCTATCTCGCCTGAGAGAAGTTTTGGGAGGAGTGTGTCTCTCATCTCTTCAAGAGTTTTTATTTGCTTGCTATTGCTCTTCATCTTTTCCCAAGCAGCGTCAGCATATTGATTAAATTCTTTTTGTTCATCAATCGTAGGTATTGATATTTTAATTTCATTTAAAACTTTTGTAGTTAGACTGGGAACAGCTGAACCTACATTCAGATTCGACAAATCAATAGTTTTTAAAAAAGAAAAAAGAAATTTTCCTGACACTTTTTCAGTATTAATTTTACTCCAAAAAATAGTATCAACAGTCCAAAATGGTTCATCAATATAAAAAAGGTTTGTAAGAGTTCCTTTTCTTGGTATTAAAATAGATTCTTTATCATATAACAAACTATCTGCATACCTCATAATTCCACCACTGCCATATACTGGAATATTGCCATCGTCTAATTCCTTATGGTCTTTCCCATATTTTATCTCTAAAACATCGCTAAGTTTACATTCCTCCCACCCCTCAGGAATCATCCCCATCTCACTCTCCACAAAGGTACTCGGAAACAGCGCCAGCACCGCTTTGGAGATACCAAGCTCCGCTGCGGCTTTCTCTAGCTCTGCATCACTCTTGCACCCCAAGGGCACTTCCTCGTTCCTCACGGCGCACTCAGTCTTGGCATGCACAGGGTCAAAGTCCACAAACCACGACTTAAACAGAGCCTGAGCCATCGCCTCCAAGGTTTCGTTCATCTTGCGGTTGAGTTCTATTTTGTCATCGAGGGTGGAGAGGATGTGGGCTATTTTTTGTTGGGTTGGCAAGGATGGTAAAGGTATCTCAAGAGATTTAATATTATACATTGGTAATTTACCTTGTGCAGAACCTACTTTTCGTGATAATATCTCATTCTGTCCGAGAGTTGAAGTAAGAAAATAGTAAATATATTGCGATGTTACATTATCTTTAAAATTCGTCAGCCTTGCAGCATTTTCAGTTAAATTTGCATTATTCCATGATTTATCAATTTGAAATACCATACCAATTGTATTACCAACAATAGCCAAACATATATCACCAGTTTTTACTATGTAACGAGATATTTTTTCTTGTGTTTCTTTTGTAAGATATAACATTGCAGATTGTTGCACTAAACCATCTGAAACATCTACCAATCTAATATAAGGAAAATTTGTTTTTGTAGAGACCAAAGAATACCCTTTGGGCAATCTTTTCCCACTCTTTACATCAGCTAAATTTTCAATTTTATAATTGACAAACTCAGACTTCATACCCAACCCCCGCCAAGTTCTTCTGTATCTCACCCAACACCGCTGTATCTTCTATCTTGGAAAAGGCAAACCACTTTTTACCCAGATCTTTCAAGCTGGCACCTATGTGGTAAAGCTGCGCATCGTCAATGATGACAAATCTGTCATGACTTGTTTTGAGTTGGACGACTTGCAGGTTTTTGTACTGTGCATTGTACTTTTCAATATCCAACTTTAACTGCCTGCTGATTTTCTGCGTATAGATACGAAACGCTAAGTTTGGATTTTTACCGAACAGCGTCAAGACACTCTCATCGACAACCATTTTGCTTTTTAGTACTGCCGCAAGCATTGATACACCTTGTTCGGTAAATACATAGGGATTTGACGATGAATGTTTCAAAGTTTTCAGCCGGTCACAATTTGTGACCAGTTCATTGGTCTCGTAATCATTGAGTTGCAATCTAAAATCATCGGGGAATCTATCACTATTCCTTTTAACTGCTTGATTGAGCACCTTTGTCTCCACCCCATAAAGCTCTGCCAGATCTCTATCGAGCATCACCTGCATACCACGGATGGTATAGATCCTATTTTGGATGTTTTGCTCAGAAATCACGATCTCATTCATAGCTCATACCCCAAAGCCCCAAGATTCTTTTTTATCTCCGCTTCCAGCCGAGCCGACTCTGCAAACTGCTCACCCAGTGTAGCCGTTAATCCTGCCATCTTCTCAGAAAACGGCACCCCGTCATCTTCCTCTTCTGCCACACCTACATAGCGTCCCGGTGTGAGGATGTACTCCTGTTTGGCTATCTCTTTTGTGGTGGCGGCGTAGTATTCGCCTGCTACATCTTCATAGCCCTCGCCTTGCTTGAACTTGTGGAACATCGCAGCGATGCCTTTGGTATCCTCATCAGAAAATGCCTTCTGCTTACGGTCTAACATGTGACCCACTTCTCTCGCATCGATGAACAGCGTCTTGCCTTTTTGCGGCTTGTTCTTGTTGAGTATCCAGATGCAGGCAGGTATCTGGGTGTTGGCAAAGAGCTGTGAGGGGAGTGCGGCAATGGCTTCTACCAAGTCCGCCTTGATGATGGCTTCTCGTATCTCCTTCTCTCCGCCCGATGTCGTACTGAGCGAACCGTTGGCAAGCACAAGTCCTACAACACCGTTGGGGCTGGTGTGGTGGAGCATGTGTTGCATCCAAGCGTAGTTGCCATTGCCTTTTGGCGGTGTACCGTACTTCCACCGTGCATCCCCCTCCAGACTCGCATCCCACCACTCATCTTGGTTAAACGGAGGATTGGCAAGGACAAAGTCCGCTCTCAGGTCGGGGTGCTGGTCTTTGGTGAAGGTATCACCCGGCTCTTTCCCGAAGTCAAAGTCTATGCCACGGATCGCCATGTTCATCGCTGCCAGTCGCCAAGTAGTCGGGTTGGACTCCTGTCCATACACAGAGATGTTCTTGATCTTGCCTTGATGCTCTTCGATGAACTTCTCAGAAGAGATGAAAAACCCACCCGAACCCATAGCAGGGTCATAGACTCTGCCTTTAAACGGCTCTACCAACTCCACAAGCAGGTTGACGATGGACTTGGGCGTATAAAACTGCCCGCCTTTTTTACCCTCTGCTGCTGCAAACTGACCTAAAAAGTATTCATAGACATGCCCGAGTATGTCTTTGGCTTTGAGTGTCTCATGCGTAAAAGGGATCGTCGCTATGAGGTCAAGCAGGTCTGCCAGTTTGTTCTGTTCTATCTGTAGCTGTGCATAGTTCTTGTTGAGGATGCGTTTGAGTTTGGGATTCTCTTTTTCTATCAGCTCCATCGTATCGTCAAGCATCTTGCCTGCACCCTTAAACTCACCACCCAAAGGCAGTGCAGAACCAAGCGAAAGACGGATGTTGTCTTGTATATACTGCCAACGCGCCGCAGCAGGTACCCAAAAGACATTCTTCTCGGTGTAGTAGTCCCTGTTCTCCAACTCTTCTTCTATAAAATCATCGGCATCTTCACCCAAGTAGTAGTCATTTTCAGGGTCTCTAAATGCTTTCATAAGCTCTTGTCGTCGTGTCTCAAACGAGTCCGACACATACTTCACAAACACCATACCAAGTACCACATGCTTATACACCGCTGCATCGAGTGAAGGCAAGAGCTTATTGGCTGATGTCCAGAGTTTCTTTTCTAAGTCTTGTAGGAATTTTTGTTCGGCCATAAGGTATCCCTGAAATAATGATACTGCATTCTATCCAAAAACCGATAAAATCGCTCCTTATCCCATAAACGCCAACAGTGCCGCCGTCACGGCGACATTGAGGGACTCTACGCCGCGCTGCATCGGGATGGAGATGCTGTGCTTACAGAGGACTCTGATCTCCGGGGTGACACCACTGCTTTCGTTGCCCAAGACAAAGACCGTGCGCTCAGGGTAGCGGGTCTGGTCATAGTGTCGTGGAGCGTCGGCAGCGAGGGTATAGAGGGTGGCACCTGTGGACTGCATAGAATGCAGTGCCTTGTGCAGGCTGGGGGTTTTGAGGATAGGGAGTTTGAACAGGGTGCCGGCACTGGCCTTGATCACCAGCGGGGAGATCTGGGCATTGGCCTTGGCAGGGAGGATGATCGCATCGATATGACCCGCAGCGCAGGAGCGTATGATCATACCGAGGTTTTGGGGATTGGTGATGCCGTCGAGAGCGATGATCCGATAGCGGCTGTTTGCGGACAGAAAGGCTTCAAGACTGCCCGAGTGCGGCATGACGATATCCAGCGCCACACCCTGATCCTGTTTGGCATTTTTGGAGATACGGGAGAGAGATTGTTTGTCATGGGTGGCTATCTCGATACCCCGCTCCTCTGCCAGAGCGCACATCTGTGAAAGTACCTTGGCAGGCTTGTTGGAGTCAGAGAGGTGAAGCTTGTGTATCTGCAATGAGTGATCCTCCAGTGCCTCCAGCACCGCATTGCGTCCGTAGAGGGTCAGCAGCGTATCATAGAACGCCCGCTTGTCCAGATAGGCTTGGCTGTCTTTGTCGATAGGTGTGGGCAAGAGGGATCCTTTTATAGTGGGATTTGGTAGGTGTGGTCATGCCGTAGAGACAATGACGCAGAAAGGAGATGCGACTTCAGCCACATAACAGCGACTTAAGTCGCTGCCCCAGTCGATGTGGGATTAATCAAGGGGAGCTCAGCCCTTCCAGACCAGGCTGGGTTTGTTGTTCTCATCGAACTCCACCGCCGGCATACCCATGACATTGTAGCCACCGTCGACATAGTGGATCTCTCCTGTCACAGCGCGGCTGAGATCGGAGAGCAGATACATCCCTGAGTTGCCCACATCGTGGATCGAGACATTTTTCTTGAGCGGGGCATTGGCCTCGTTCCATTTGAGAATGAAACTGAACTCACCGATGCCTGCAGCCGCCAGCGTCTTGATAGGGCCTGCTGAGATAGCATTGACACGGATGCCGTCTTTGCCCAGATCCTCTGCAAGATATTTGACTGTCATCTCCAGTGTCGCCTTGGCGATACCCATGAGATTGTAGTTGGGGATATATTTGGCACCCCCGTAATAGCTCAGTGTCAGCACAGAGGCATTGTCACTCAGTACCGGCTTGAGCTCACGGACGACTTCGATCAGTGAGTAGACGGAGATATTCATCGCGACCTCAAAAGCATCCTTGGGGATATCCATGAATCGTCCGCTCAGCCCCTCCTTGGGTGCAAAGGCGATCGAGTGTACGATAAAATCGATCTCACCCATATCTTTGGCAATATGCTCTCTGAGTGCTGCGATCTCCTCAGGCTTGCTCACATCGCAAGGATAGAGTCTGCTGCCACAGCCTAGATCCTCTGCGATCGGAGCCAGTTTGGTTTCAAAACGCTCATTGAGAAAAGTGATCGCCGTCTCTGCGCCCTGCTCTCTACAGGCATTGGCGATACCATAGGCGATCGATCGTTTGTTGGCGATACCCAATACAATACCTTTTTTACCCTTCATAATCATGTTATAATCCTTTGTAAATAATTTTGTATTTTACCATGAATGGGCTGGAATATAAAAGCAGACAAGGATCAAAGTGAAAAAAATACTCTTTCTCTCTACCGGCGGCACCTTCAACAAGCACTACAGCGAACATACCGGCACAATAGAGATCGACAAAGAGGCACGCACCCTCAAGGAGCTGGCACAGAAATGGCGTACCCGATTTGATATCCAGTGCATCATAGGCAAGGACTCACTGGAGATGGATGAGAGTGACAGGACGCTGCTGCTGGAGACACTTCGCCAGAGTGACTCCTGTGACATTATCATCATCCACGGTACGGATACCATGGATCGCAGCGCGCAGGTGATCGCAGAGGCGAGACTCCCCAAGCGCATTGTCCTGACCGGCGCCATGACCCCCTACCGCGTGGACAAAGTCGAGGCCGCTGCCAATATCGCTATGGCCTACGGCTATCTCCAGGCAGAGATAAAAGATGGCGTCTATATCGCCATGAACGGTGTGATAGGTAGCCATACACAGGTTGTCAAAAATAGAGAAAAAGGATACTTTGAGCCAAATAAGGGGATGCGACTTTAGTCGTATGTCAGCGACTCAAGTCGCTGCCCCAAATGTGCTTTGGGTTAGTTTTGTTTTTCCCTAGGCTTGACGGCTGATTTGCTTGTATTGCTCTCCTCCTGCATGGCTGCCATCTCCGCCTGCACTTTCTCCAGCGGGTGCTGCTTGAAGTATCCATGATAGTAGAGCCATTTGTAGATATCTGCAGCGACCGGTCCGGCGCTACTGCCCCCGTGCCCACCATGCTCCAGAAGTACCGTCACAACATATTCGGGTTTTTGAAAGGGCGCATAGGTCGTGATCCAGGCATGAGAGCGTTTGAAGTAAGCAAGGTCTTGCTCTTTGACCCGCTTTTTGACATCCTGTGGGATCGAGACCACCTGCGCCGTACCGGTCTTGCCTGCTACCTTGATCGGGAGTTTTGACATGGTTTTATAGGCGGTACCGGACTTGACATTGCAGACATCATACATGCCAAGCCGGATCTGTTTGAGGTGCTCGGCATTGAAATGGATTCTTTTAGTCGGGATCTTGACCTTATTACCATTGATCTTCTTGGCAAGCATCGGTGTGACCAGTTTGCCTGTGGCGATAAAAGCCGTATATTTTGCCACCTGCATCGGTGTCACATTGTCGTAGCCCTGTCCTATAGCTGCGATCACAGTTTCTCCCATATACCACGGCAGTCCGTAGCGCTTCTTTTTCCATGCCTTGTCAGGAATGATACCGTTGTACTCTCTGGGAAGGTCGATGCCTGTTTTGACACCAAGTCCGATATCTTTGAGTGTCTTGGCGATATTGTCGATACCGATCTCCAGACTTTTGTTGTAGTAGTATACATCACAGCTCTCACGGATAGAGCGTCTCAGACCCACATCCCCATGCCCCCATTTGGACCAACATCTGAACTTGTGTTTGCTTTTGCCCACATTGATAAAGCCAGTACAGTTCTCGTCTCTGTCCAGTATCCCCTTTCCATATTTGGAAGTCGCCAGCGAGATCCCCATTTTGATCACCGATCCGGGAGGATAGACGGCATGGATAAATTTGTTAGTAAAGGGGTGTCCCAGGTTTTGCTGTAGGGCTTTCCAATTTTTGACACTGATCCCATCCACAAAGAGGTTGGGGTCATAGCTGGGGTTGCTGACCGCAGAGAGCACCTCTCCACTACTCCGCATCACGACCACAATCGCTGCTTTCTTTTTGAGGAGCAGATGGATATACTTCTGCAACTTCATATCAAGATTGAGTACCAGATTCCTATTACTGACAGGCTCTTTTTGCTCCAGTACTTCCAATGCTTTGTTGCGTGCATTGACCTTGGTGACGACATATCCGAGTTCACCTTCCAGCAAAGTATTGTAGTAGCGCTCCAGACCGCTTTTCCCTGCCCTGCCTACGGCCTTGGTGACAGGATCTTTGTCGTTTTCTTTTTTGTTGGATCTGCCGATATAGCCTACAATGTGCGCTGCATACTGACCATAGGGATAGTGCCGTTTGGTCTCTGCCTCGATTTTGACATACGGATTGATACTCAATCGGGGATAGACCCTCATCATGTCATTGTACGAGACAAACTCGATCACTTTGATGAATTTATGGTTATACGCGGAGCTGTGCTTGCGATAGACATCCTGCATCAAGGAGCCGTTGATATCAGGAAAAGTGCGCTGTAGCTCGGCTATCACCTCTTGCAGCTCTCCTTTTTTGATGCTCAGGTGCGGTGCGACCGAGAGAGAAAAGCCTATCTTGTTGATCGCCAGAAAATTACCGTCTGTATCCACGATTTCACCGCGAACAGGTCTAATATACTCCTTTCTCTCTACATTCTCTTTGGCCAGCTTTTCATAGTAAAATCCAGATTTGATACTGACCTGGTAGAGCCGCCCTATCATCAATGCCCAAACGCCCAGGAAAAGCAGTATGACTATTTTGTATCTCATAACAGCACCACAAAAATGAGGTCAAAGACCAGAGAATAGAGCAGCAGTGTGTTGACAAAGATGCTGCTGGTATCAAACATAAAATCATAGCCAAGCAGCAGTATGAAATAATAGAAATTGATCGCTACTACCGAGAGTAGTCCCACACAGACTGTGCAGCGCTTGAAATAGCGTATCTTCCCATACAGGGTCAGATAAAAGAGTAGTATCGCAAAGAGCGAAAGGAACATCGGCAGAGAGAGATTGGCCTCGAGATTCAGTAGATAGAGCAGCGGAAACCAGATATACCGCACCCCATGCCCGTCTATCCCCCAGATCACCATATAACCAGCAAAACCGATAAACAACGGCAGATAGACATACATAGATATCATGATAGGATAAAGCACAACAAAACCTACCGCCAGTGCCCAAAAAAGTATCCGCATTAGCTTGCTGCTCACCGGCTCTATCCTTGGAGTGCTATGCGATACATCAATGAAACTTCGTTGCAGACGGGAAAGTGGATACACTTGATGCAGTCTGCCCAGATCTTCTGCTCCGGAATGCTCTCTTTGGCAATCTCCTCGAAGCCGAGCTTGAGGAAAAAATTGGGAAGGTAGGTCAATACAAGCACCTCTTCCAGCCCCAGACTTCTCGCCTCTTCGAGTGTAAACTGTACCATTTTTTTACCCACGGACTGTCCGCGAAATGCTTCATCCACGATCAGGCTTCTAACCTCTGCCAGTCTGGCAGAATGAATATGCAGTGCCGTATAGCCCACTAGTCTCTCCCCCTCTTTTGCCAAGACATAGGAGCGGATATTGGTCGCTATCTCATCGGCACTTCGCTGCAGTATCACCCCGCTTTTGACCTCTGCTTCTACCAGCTTCAGCATACAGGGGATGTCATGAAGACTTGCCTTAGTCAAGGTCATAACGCTACGCCAAAAATGGTTTTGAATATCTCCTGATGCACCCTCTCCTCTCCAGTTTTTTTGGAATTAGAGATAAAAATAGCTTCGGGAAACTTTTTCCTCAGTGCTGTTTTTTCCTTGGTATTGAGTTTGTCAATTTTGGTAAACAGTGCCAGATAACGCTGATCAGGACGGAGGAAACTTTTGATATATTCTTCCACTTCATTGTCTATTTTGGCCTGAGGATGTCTGGCATCTCTCAGATGGATAAAGAGTCGAATAGAGATGCGTTTTTCTATAAAATCTACCAAGTTTTTCTGCCAGATCTGCTTGAGCGTTTTGGAGACTTTGGCATAGCCAAATCCAGGCAGATCGACATAACGCAGAAAATAAGGCTCCTCTCCCAGTCTATACTCGATCTCAAAAAAGTTGATCAGTTGGGTCTTGCCTGGGGTCGAAGAGCTCTTGGCAAGATTTTTTCGCTTGGCGAGCGTGTTGATCGTCGAGCTTTTTCCTACATTTGATCTACCGAGATAGACCACCTCACTCACGCTGTCATCCAGTGAATCGGCAATACTTTGTGCTGATTTGATAAAGGTTGAATTCACTACTCTTGGGCTGGACATTACTGCTCCTACTTCATATCAAAGGTCAATTTGGCGGCATGTTCCCTGCTGCCCTCTATCACAAATGCACCTGTCTTGCTCTCTATTCTTACTTTGCTTGCCGTGATATCTCTCCGGTTTTGCTGATCTTTCACCTTGACATTTCCTCTAAGAAGATACTGCTTCTTTTGGGGGAGGTAGAGCATCTCATTGCAGCTTCCCCGATAGTTTGCTTTGTTCTTTTTGATAGAAAACCGTACCCCGCCCACTGCTCTGTACTTTCGGGTACTGTTATCTTCATTGAAAGTGACAATGACTTTGGCAGCCTTGACCCTGGTCGCCCCCTGGACGATATGGGCATTTCCCACAAAACGCACCTCTTTCTCCGCATCTTTGGCAAGAAATTTGTCTGCAGTGATCTCCAGTTTCTCTGCAAGTAGCAGAGAAATAGCTACCGTAAAAAGCAAAAAAGAACTCTTTTTCATCCTCTATCCCCGAATAAGTTGGGGAGGATTATATCCTCTTTTGCATAACAACTCTCACTCTTCCAGCATCTCTTCCGGAGTGACCCTGACATTAGCACCCAATGCATCCACATCATACCCACCTTCGAGGAAGAACACAAAAGGCACAGCCGCACTGCGTAGTATCTCACGTACGATATGTCTGATCCCCCCGGTCGTCACATGCAGCTGCGCCAAGGGGTCGCTTTCGTGTAGATCATAGCCCGCAGAGACCAAGATGATATCTGGTGCAAAGCGCTGTACTGCCTCAGGAAGATCCTCTGTATAGATCTCCAGCATCTCTCTGTCTCCACTGTCTGGCATCACCGGATGGTTGGCTGTATAGCCAAGCCCCTTTCCCGTACCATGATCGCTCTCGACACCCGTGCCAGGATAGGCAAAGGCTTGATGGGAAGAGAAGTAAAATACCGTCTCGTCCCCACAAAAGGCCTCCTGTGTGCCATTGCCATGATGCACATCAAAATCGATGCTCAACCTAATGGCAATGACCCTTCTCTATAGGCGCTATTGCCACTTGATACAGCGGAAGGAGTCTTTTTTCTTGCAATACCTTTTGGTGCACAGTGCCCGGCCTTTATTGCCACGGATACAGTGATTACAGCCATCAAACCAAGCGACACACTCTTTGGGCACGACAGCCCTGTGGTCAGTACTGTTTTTTATCGTAAGCACCCTCTTCTTGCTCCTGACTGTCACTTTGGAGATTTTTTTGGAAACTTTATAGAAAAATGCCTGTGCGCTACGAGAGGGCAATACAGCACTCTCCTCCTCTACCTGTATGGTGGCATTATTATCGGAGCTTGCAGTTATTGTTGCCCGGACACGCTTAGTACCTCGTGTGGACGGGTGTCTGTATATCAGCAGATTCTTTGTGCGAAAGTCGATATGTGCCTTGGCGATCATCATACCAAATTCGATCTTGTGCTCCCAGTCTCTCTGCGTGTCGATCCCAGTGAGAAAGGCCTTGTACTCTTGTGATGAGCTGATCACACGAGTTCGCAGATTGGTGTAGCCGCTATCAGCAGAGGGTAGCAGAAGCTGAGAGATGGCACTGCTGCCCTTGAATAGATTGAGCGGAGGCACACTACACCCCAAGAGAACCAACGAAAACAAACATATTTTAATCATCTGCATCTTTCCCACCCCTTCTTTTTTCTCCACTCTACTTATGCGCGCATGGCCTTCAATGGGTCAACCCTTGGCGCTTTTCTTTTGGGTCTCTTTTGCCATTTTTCCTTTTGTGCAGCTTCAACTCTTTTGACTGCCTTGGGTGAGCTGCTCAAAATATCCAGTGTACTGGGCTCCCGATACGAGACAGGCTTTGTGCGCTTCTTTTTGGTCTCTACATAGCTCTTTTTTACTTTGGTCACGATGCCTCTTTTGGGTGCAAATACCCCCTCTGTTTTAGGAGAGGCGCCGAATACCTCCAGCGCAGTCAGCTTTTTGCTGGTTTTTTTCTTTTTATGGGTGCTTCTTCTGGTGATACTGCGATATACTCTTGCCGGGGCATGTCCAACGACACGCACCGGAACCCCCACATGCGCCCAGCGATACATTTTCTGTGCAAAACCATTTTGCAATCTGATGCAGCCGTGTGAGGCAGGATAGCTTGGCACAAAGCCCAAATGCATAGCAATACCATAATTGGTCAGCCTCAGCATATAGTGCATTTTGGCACCGCCATGAGGCTTGGGCCAACTGGTAGAGACATGGTCAATATCTTTTTCCAGCACACGGTAACTGCCTGTAGGCGTCGGCCGTTTCGCTGTACCGGTAGAGATATTCCCACTGAATACCTGCGAACCATTTTCGTAGGCAGTCGCTGTTTGTGTGGAGAGATCCACCACGATACGCTTGCCTGCATAGGCAGAAACACCCAAAATGAGCCAGAGGCTCAGCAATAATAGCAACTTCTTCTTCATCTTACATCCCCTGTTTACCGATTGATGGTAAAAAATATAGGGGATCATTGTAGCAAAAAAAAATCAAAGTTTTCAGAGAACACGATAAAAAGTTTATATTTTATACTATTTTCGCTACCTGAGTATTGCCTTAGATATGATATTAGAAAATATTATCTTCTTTTCCGTTGTCCCCTGTTGCCGTTTTTCCTACCACCTGAGCCATTCTGTATCGGCTCGGCTTTGATGTCAGGATTGGGGGAAAATCCCTGGATCTCTACTTTTTTGATCTTCTGCTTCATGAATTTCTCTATCCCTCTGAGCAGTGCATGCTCATCCACACAGACCAAGGAGAGTGCTTCTCCCTGTTTGCCTGCCCTGCCTGTTCTTCCGATACGGTGCACATAGTCCTCTGCCACATTGGGCAGCTCGAAATTGACCACATGGGGCAGGTCGTTGATATCCAACCCGCGCGCAGCAATATCTGTCGCTACCAATACCCGCACCTCCTTGGCCTTGAATCCTGCCAATGCCTTGGTTCTGGCTCCCTGGCTTTTGTTGCCATGGATGGCAGCGGCAGTGATACCTGCCTCCTCCAGTTGCTTAGTCAAGCGGTTGGCACCATGTTTCGTACGGGTAAAGACCAGCACCTGCTGCCAGTCATGCTCTTTGATTAGCTTGACCAGCAGTTCCCTTTTTCTTGATCTATCCACAAGATGGACAGTCTGTACAATTTTTTCCACAGTGCTGTTCTCCCTAGCCACCTCGACCAATGCAGGATTGTGCAGCATGCCTGAAGCCAGCTTCTTGATCTCCGGAGAAAAGGTAGCAGAAAACAGCAGTGTCTGCCTGTGTGGAGGAAGCATCTTGAGGATACGTTTGATGTCATGAATAAACCCCATATCCAGCATACGGTCTGCCTCATCCAGTACCAGAAACTCCAGCTGCGAGAAATCAATGGCTTTTTGAGAAGCCAGATCAAGCAGCCTACCCGGTGTAGCAATCACGATATCCACCCCTTTGCGCAGCGTAGCGATCTGTGGGTTGATCCCTACCCCACCAAAGATCACCGTAGATCTATAGGGGAGATGCTTGCCATAGGTGCGCACGCTCTCATGCACCTGTGCTGCCAATTCCCTGGTCGGCGTCAAGACCAATGCACGGATCTGCTTTTTTTGCATATGCGGCTTGGTGTGTGCCAGCCTGTGCAGTATGGGGAGGGTAAAGCCGGCAGTTTTACCTGTACCAGTCTGTGCAGCTGCGAGAATATCTCTTTTTTGGATAATGAGCGGAATCGCCTGTTCTTGTATCGGTGTAGGGGCATCATAGCCCTGGTCTTTGATAGCGCGCAGCAATGGCTGTGACAATCCTAATTTTGTAAATGACATGGTAAACCTTATAATTTTTTGGGAAGATAATCTTTGAGAAGTACTTCTTAGTGGTCGGGAGTATAGCAGAATAATCATTATCTCTTGGAATAGGACAGATATCAAGATTGTTTCAGTACAATACCGACATGAAAAAACAGATACTATACCTCACCCTGCTCTTCCTCTTTTCCGGCTGCACACAAGTAATCACCGCCCCTGTCAAACTGGCAGGTGCCGTGGTCGGCACTACCCTTGATGTCGCAGGTGCTGCTGGTGGTGCCGTGGTCAATACTGTCACAGGCGGTAGCAGTGACAAGGACGACTAAGTATGCTTAAATTTGCCTTCTCCTCTGTCGCCGATCTCTCCATAGAGGAGATGCGCGTGGCACTCGTAGGCTACCTCCTCTCCAGACAGCGGAGCCAACAGTTTATCGCGCATGTAGAAGACCTAGGGGAAGCAGATCATGCCACCAGCAAAGCGCAGGACACACTGGCGCTGCTCAAAAAATTTGCCATCGGGCAGGATCAACTCTTCTATCAGAGTGAGCGTCTGGGCAGGTATCAGCAGTTTGCCCTTCGGCTCATGGAGCAGGACAAAGCCTTTGCCTGCATCTGCGAGACAGAGGATGCGGCACACTGCTGCCATGACAACAGCTGCCTGCGAGACCAGAAGCAGATCTCGCAACGGATCAAAACAGAAAAACTGCCCTTTGCCCTCTGTATCAAAGCGCCCGAAACTGCGATCTTCTTTACAGATATGGTACAAGGTCGGATCAGCACAGACCCCTCAGAGATGAGTGCCTTCACACTCCTGAAGACTGACGGCACACCCACCCGTGAATTTGCCTCCGCCTGTGATGATCTCCTCTCCGGTGTCACTCTCGTCGTCCACAGTGAGAAGTATCCCGACACGCTCTCCAGACAGACCTATATCAAGCAGTCGCTGGGCTATACTGCAAATACGGAATACCTTCAGTTGCCTGCACTCCTCAGTAAAAGGGAGGCATGCGGCAGCATCAAAGCACTGCTAGAGGAAGGGCTTCTCCCCGATGCGATCCTTAACCACCTGCTCTCACTGGGCATCAGGACACCCGATCTACGATTTACACTGCCTGAGGCATTGGCATGGTTTGATCTGGACAAGCTCTCCAGGGATCCTGTCGCCTTCGACAAGAAGAGGCTGTATCAGCTCAACAGAGAGCATCTTGAAGCGATGGATCCTCTGTCACTCTCCCGTATCTTTGGCTTTGCCGATGCCGATATCGGTGCGCTACTCAAACTCTACCTCCCAGAAGCACAGACAATCAATGCACTGGAGAAAAGAATCAAAGCGATCTTTGCGCCCAAGCCCTGTACTGGAGAAGCGTCGGCAGAGATGCGGCGCATTGCCGCAGTGGTCCAGACGGCTCCGATGCTTGATACTTTTGAGGCGTTCACACAACATATCGTCACGCAGAGCGGGACAGAAAGAGAGAGGCTCAGTAAGCCGTTGCGATACCTGATGACCGGTACCCAAAGCGGACCGGAGTTGCAAGCGATCTATGCGACCATCAAACCCTATATTACAGAAATAGCGAGGTGCACCCCATGATAGGACTTTTTTGTTTTCTGCTCAATGCAGCCGTTTCGATTTACATCTGGATACTGATCATTGCCGTGCTGATGACCTATTTTCAGCCCAACAGATATAATCCTGCGGTACAGTTTATCTACCGTGTCACAGAACCGGTTTTTCTGTATGCACGAAAATATCTGCCTTTTCTGATCATCTCCGGTATGGATTTTAGTCCTATCGCGATCATCCTGGTGCTGCAGTTTATTCCTCAGATACTCTGCTCTATCTTTTACTAGTAGGCAATAGATGCGATTTTCAGTACTGCTCCTCTTGCTGACATCAATACTGATCGATGCCAAACAGTTCAGCTACGCAGAGGTGCACCGGATGCCCAGAAGCGTGGAAAAGGACTATTATATCTGGAGGCTACTAAGGGAGTCTCGCACTACCAAAGAGGAAGCTAAAAAAATTATCTACGAGGCAAAATTTGTTAGCAGCAAAATAAAAAAAGCCTACAAGAGAAAAGTCGGCAGAAAATCTCCACCTGCAAAAGGCTGGTATATCGTACATGTAAGCCCAAAGATAAAAGAGAAACGCAAAAAAAGAAGAGCTAAAGTAAAAGCCATAATGAAAAGCAAAAAACCTTTTTCGGAGTGGTTGAAGCTTGAAAATTCGGAAAAAATATACGTATTTAATCATATAGGAAAAAGAGGGAGAAAACTGCTCGACCATGCTATCCCTAAAAAGCTATGGCTAAAACTCTGTCTTTATTCAAAATTTGATGACTGTATCAGAAAGATAGAGAAGGAGAATCTCAAAAACATCAAACAGGCATACGTCTATCCTCCTCCGTCGAAGAATGGTCTGGACTCTGATGCGCTAGCAATACTTGCGCTTACCGCAATAAGAGAAAACAACAAGTTGCTGGCCATGCAGTACTTTGAGCTCGCCTCACGCAAGGCCTCGGACAGGGAATCTCTGGATATGATACTGTTTTGGGAGTATCTCCTGGCCAAGAAAAAAAGCTATCTTCGCACGCTAATCAAAAGCTATGATCTCAATATCTATACACTCTTGGCGAGAGATTTTTTACACAAAAAATATCCAAACTATCCCACACCAAACTTGCCAAAAAAAAGACTTCTCGATCCAGAAAAAATTTCTGATCCGTTTTATTGGAAAGCACTCAAAAAAAAGATCTTTTCTAAAAGAAGCAAACTAGGCAAGCTTGCAGACCAGTACTTCTCTCGTGAATCTGTAGGCTTTTATACCTATATCAAGTCAAAGCAGAGTCGCTACAAAGAGCACTATTTTCCCATGCCGTACCAGGATATACTCTCCAAGCTTCCCAAGGGCAGGCAGGCGATCCTCTACGCCATAGCCAGACAGGAGAGTAGATTTATCCCCGCCTCCATCTCCTCCTCCTATGCACTAGGCATGATGCAGATCATGCCATTTCTGATAGACCACCTCTCCAAACAGCGAAAAGAGAAGATAGACTATGATGATATGTTTGATCCCAAAACAGCCCTCATCTATGCCAATGAGCACATGAATTATCTAACCAAGTGGCTACAACATCCGCTCTTTATCGCTTATGCCTACAATGCCGGGATAGGATTTACCCGAGGCATACTGAGAAATAAATCATTTTTCCGAAACGCTAAAGGATACGAACCTTATCTTAGCATAGAGAAACTTCCTAATGCGCAAGCAAAACGCTACGGGAAACATGTATTGGTCAATTATGTGATCTATATGAACAAGCTTGGCGTATCCTTGCGCATAAGCGAGCTTCTCTCTGTGCTTCATATACCGAAAAAAACAGACAAATTTAGAAAATAGGAGTACCTGTGTCACGAAAAGCCATCGCATTTACCGGTCCTTCCGGCAGCGGAAAGACTACCCTTGTAGAGAAGATCGCCCAAAGACTGGTCACACAGAGAAGGGTGGCGATCATCAAACATGACCCCTCAGACAAAGCAGACTTTGACCGACAAGGCAAAGACAGCGACCGCTTCTTCAAGACAGGTGCAGATGTGGCGGTCATCTCCCCTACCCGCACCACCCTTTTCTCACATCGCAGCAGAGAGGTTGCAGGGATCGCCGAGATGTTCGGAGACTTTGACCTGCTGATGGTCGAAGGACTCAAGACCCTGCCGCTGCCAAGACTCGGTATCTTCCGCGACAAGATAGAGGAGAGTTATCTCACTGTAGTCCAAGCCATTGCGATCGACGAGAGCATCGATCTCTCCGAATATGACCTTCCGGAGTCGCTCACTATACTTGATTTAAATGATACCGATGCTATAATTGAATGGATAGACCAAAACAGTATGGAGCTATAGATGCAAAAAATATTTGAGACCATCAAAGAGGTGGCACTGCAGATCGATCAATTGATTGTCAATGAGGATACCGGCTATGTGGACGGTACCAATGCCACAGGAGATCAGCAACTCAAGCTGGATGTCGCTTGTGACCTCTTGATAGAAAAAGCCTTTAGCGGCAACCCTGAGGTCTGCGCCCTGATCTCTGAGGAGAAAGAGGAGGTCATGCAGTGCCACAGCGAGGGCAAGTATACCCTCTGCTACGACCCGCTAGATGGCTCCAGCATCGTGGATGCCAATCTGGCTGTCGGATCGATCTTTGCGATCTATGACGGAGCGCCCAGCGGAGAGACGCTGGCAGGCGCTGCCTATGTGGTCTTTGGTCCCCGCATCGAGCTGGTTACCGTCACCCGGGGAGAGTCGCCGCTGAGATACCGCTACACCCACGGTGCCTATCAGCCCTTTCATCCCATCGCACTACAGGAGAAAGGCAAGCTCAATGCCTCTGGCGGCTCCCAGAAGCACTGGCAGGAGAAGCATATGGCATTCATCCATGGGCTTTTTGCTAGTGGATACAGACTGCGCTACAGCGGGGGCATGGTGCCGGATCTGCACCAAATCCTGGTCAAAGGTGGGGGACTCTTCAGCTACCCCAGTACCACCGACAACCCCAATGGAAAGCTCAGGGTGCTCTTCGAGGTACTGCCCTTTGCGCTGATCTTTGAGGCGGCAGGCGGAGAGGCGATCGACGAAAAGGGTCGCCCACTATTGGAACTGACCGTCACCCATCCACATGCCAGAACTCCCTGCTTTTTCGGATCACATCATGAGATCCGAATGCTCAAAGAAGCCTATGGGGTCGCCTAATGTCAGAGCAACACCGATCCAGAGACCGCTGGGAACAGGCACT
>CAMZLC010000089.1 GCA_947311605.1 uncultured Sulfurovum sp. | reverse complement strand
TAGATCCCCTGATTTGCGATCGATCTCAGCCTCATTTACCTTCCTGATGGCTTTGGGTGACTTCTGTAAAAAGTCTATTTTTGGCAAACGGAAATTTTTGGGTTTGGCGACCCTGCCTTTGTCGATTTGTGCTAGTATTTTGGCGTTCTCTTCTAGCTCATTGACGATCTTGAGTGCATTTTTTTTCGGTCTTTTTACGCTGCCAGAAGACTTCTCTTGTACTCTGGGTTTCGGGGTCAGCATCTCCTCCATATCATCATCGCTGTACTGCACTTCTGCTGTCAGTTCTTCAGGTTCTTCCACAATGCCTATGGATTCCGAAGGGCTCTCCTCCAGGCTGGCAGGCTGCTTGAGATAGCGTGGTGTCTTGATCTCCTCTATAGGATTCAGGGGCATGTGAAGGATATCTTCGATCTCCCTCTTGCGTTGGAAATTGAAAGGGTTTTGAAAAATGGATCGCAGTATAGTGTAGAGAGAGTTTAGCGACATGATTTTCTCGCCTTCGGCCGCAGACGAAAGCTCCTCTGGTACATAGTGCTCCCCTGTTTTCTCTTTTTTTCTGCCCAGTAGCGTTTTTAGCTTCTCATAGGCGCTTCCGAAGTCATACTCATCATCGATCACCAGCACCAATGCCAGCATAAAGATCATCAACCAAAAAAGCCACAGACCTGCCTTGCCAATAAAAGGGAGTAGCGTCATATATATCTCCCGCCCTATGAAACCTGCGTGCTCAGGGCCAGCCACCAGAGACTGAAAAAGTACCAGTGAGAGCATAAAGAGTATCCATCCTACATAGCCATCCAGCCTTTTGAGAAGCCAGGGTTTTATGTAGAAGAGATACAGCGGATAAAACAGCAAAAGAAGATTGATATAGGCGAGGTATCCAAACATCGCAATATTGGTATCCCCTATAAGCTTCCCGATGTTTCCCACCAGAGAGGTGTCATGAAAGACAGTGGCAAAAGCGCCAAACAATAAAATAATAGCTGTGATGATAATGGTGATCTTCACTCACCCTCCTTGAAATTATGCGTTATCTTGGTTGCCATATTATAACATATGAAAATTAGAGTAGGATACGTAACATACGAATAGACGGGAAATATTGGGTAGTTTTTGGACATTTGTTATCATTTGTTAATTTTTTTCTTTCTGCAGGCACTATTTTATTGCTACTTCATGAAGAGTTGTGGTACAATAAATCCACAGAAACGTAAAAGGAAGAGTATGAAAAAAGCAGATTTTATCGCACAGGTGGCAACAAAAAGTGGCTTGTCGAAAAAGGATACTGAAGTGGTCATTGACAAGGCACTTGAAACTATCACAGAAGCACTTGTCAAGCGAGACTCTGTCTCCTTTCTCGGTTTTGGCTCCTTTACTGCGACCAAAAAAGAGGCCAGAGAGATCACGATCCCCGGTACCACCAAGAAGGTCAAAGTCCCTGCAAAATTTAGTGTCAGATTCAAGCCGGGCAAACTGCTCAAAGAGGCGGTAAAATAATCCGAAAGAGAGTCTAAAGCTTCTTTTAAGTCCTGCTTTATTACAATGCCACTCACCTTTTTACAGGTCGATGCCTCGGTGGTGGAATTGGTAGACACGCTAGACTCAAAATCTGGTGGGCTTTGCCCGTGTCGGTTCGACTCCGACCCGAGGTACCATCAATGCAGTCCTCAGCGGACGGCTCACGCAACCTTGTTGCTTTTTACTGTAGTAGTTTTCAGTGAATGGCGCATATAACTTTGTTGCTTTTACAATACTATGGATATGCGGGCGTAGCTCAGCGGTAGAGCATAACCTTGCCAAGGTTAGGGTCGACGGTTCGATCCCGTTCGCCCGCTCCATTTTTTCCCAATACATCCACTCTTATTACCCAGCAACCAATATACACATCATGTACGCAACTCTCAACAACTTTTGCTATAATCAGCCCATGAAACTTGTCATTGCCATTACGGGAGCCAGCGGCGTACAGCTGGCAAAAACATTTGTCGCGCACCTGCCCTCCTGCATCGAAACACATATCGTGGTCTCCGACAATGCCCTCACCGTCGAGAGCTTTGAGAACCAGAAAGTAACACTGCACAGCAGCGACAACATCGCCGCCTCCATCTCCAGCGGCTCTTTTCAGGTCGATGCTACGGCGATCATCCCCTGCTCCATGAATACGCTTGCCAAGATCGCCTGCGGTATCAGCGACAATCTCCCCACCCGTGTCGCCGCCGTGGCACTCAAGGAGCAGAAAAAGCTCCTGCTCGCCCCCAGAGAGCTGCCCTTCTCGGCTATTGCACTGGAAAATATGCACAAACTCTCTGCTCTGGGCGTCATTATCGCGCCCCCTGTCATGGGATATTATGCAGCACACGATTCACTGGAGGCTATGGAGCGTTTCATCATCGGAAAATGGTATGATCTGCTTGGGATTAGGCATGAGCTTTACAGACGCTGGAAATAATCCAAGAGTGAAAAATTAAGAGTGAAGAGTGAAGAGTTGTGGTATGCTTTCTTTTAGAAAGCTTTTATAGAGGGCAACATGAGATCTCATTCCAACAAAAAGCATTGCAACGTAATGCCAACAGACACTGCTCGCCGCTCACTGCTCACTCTCACAGGAGCACTCCTGTGAGAAAGGCGATCTATCCTGGTACTTTTGACCCTATTACGGTAGGGCATCTGGATATCATCAGGCGTGCCTGTACCATGTTTGATGAGATCATTGTTGCTGTGGCAGACTCGCAAGCCAAAAAACCTATGTTTGACTTGGGTCAGCGCATCGACATGGTCAAGGCAGCCACCACGTCCTTCCCCAAACTCAAGGTGATTGGCTTTGACAGTCTCCTGGTTACCCTCTCGGACGAGCTGGAATCCAATATCGTTATACGCGGTCTCAGGGCCGTCAGTGACTTCGAGTATGAGTTACAGATGGGCTATGCCAATGCCTCACTGAAACCCGATCTGGAAACTGTCTATCTCATGCCCAGTCTCAAGCATGCCTTTGTCAGCTCCTCCGTGGTACGCACAATCCTGAACTTTGACGGCAAAGTAGAGCATCTGGTTGTCCCCGAAGTACTCACCCTGATCAAGAAGTACCGTAGCTAATGGTGATACTGTTTGAAGGCATTGATACTTGCGGAAAGAGCACGCAAATAGCCCTGCTCGCTCAAAAATACCCTGATAGTATCATGACACATGAGCCCGGAGGCACAGCATTTGGCAAAAAGGCACGGACCATACTTCTTGGAAATTCCCTCCGCTCTAAACGTGCTGAACTGCTGCTCTTCCTGGCCGATCGCGCTGAGCACTATGAAGAGGTGATCGCCCCCAACAAAAACCGTATGGTGGTCTCCGACAGAGGCTTTGTCTCCGGGATCGGTTATGCCCTTGCCAACGGGGATTTCGATTTTGACGCACTGGTCTCACTCAACCGATTTGCCCTGCATGATCACTTCCCAGACAGAGTTATTCTCTTTCTGACAGATATAGAAACGCTCAAAAAGCGTACGGCACAAAAAGAGCTTGACGGGATCGAACTGCGTGGACTTGAGTATCTCATGCGTGTGCAAGAGCACATGAAAGAGACCGTGCTCAGGCTTGGTATCCCCCACCTCTTCATCGATGCGACAGACACCATCGAAAATATTCATCAATCCATTCTTACCTACTTGAAGGTATAATTGCGTCTATTACCAATATAGAGGGAAACCACAAGGGATTGCCCCTACATCATAGGTAAGGGGGTGTCCCTTATGGGTACCCTCCACACATAAAAGGCGTAACCATGATACAACCACTTCGCGGCATGAAGGACCTGACGTTCGAAGAGAGCGACCGCTTCGTACACATCGTCAAAACAGCCATCACCGTAGCACGCAGCTACGGCTACAACTATATTGAGACACCTATCCTTGAGGAGACAGCCCTCTTCAAGCGCTCCGTGGGCGACAGCAGCGATATCGTCACCAAAGAGATGTATCAGTTTGAAGACAAGGGTGGCAATGATGTCTGTATGCGCCCCGAAGGCACCGCAGGGATCGTGCGCGCTTTCGTCTCTGCCAAACTGGACCGGCAACCGATGAAACAAAAATTCTACTACTATGGGCCGATGTTCCGTTATGAGCGTCCTCAAAAAGGACGACTCAGAGCATTTCACCAGTTTGGCTGTGAGAGTTTTGGCGAGGCATCTGTCTATGAGGACTTCACAGTGATCGTCATGATCGGACAGATCTTTGATGCACTGGGTATCGGCTACGACCTTCTCATCAATTCTCTGGGATGCCAAGACTGCATGCCTGCCTATAGGGAGAAACTTGTGGGCTTTTTGACAACGATCAGATCCGACCTCTGCGAAGACTGCAACAGGCGCATCTCCACCAACCCCATCCGCGTACTCGATTGCAAAAATGAGCACTGTCAGGCACACCTGACAGACTCCCCCAAGCTAATCCATGCTCTCTGTGACAGCTGCGATACGGACTTCAATACACTGACGGCACTGCTGGACAAGGCAGAGATCCGCTATACTGTCGATACCAATCTGGTACGTGGTCTAGACTACTACAACAAAACCGCTTTTGAGTTTGTCAGCAATGAGATCGGCTCCCAGTCCGCCATCGCAGGAGGCGGACGCTATGACAAGCTGGTGGAGTATCTCGACGGCAAACCTACACCGGGTATCGGTTTTGCTCTGGGAATCGAACGCATCATGGCATTGGTGCAGATGCCCCGGAAACAGCGAGAGGGCTACTATATGGGTGCGATGGTACCGGAAGCTATCGATATACTTCTCCGGCTGGCTTCCCGCAAACGCCTGGAGGACAAAGTGACCGTCGAATACAACAGCAAAGGGTTCAAGAGTCACATGAAAGGGGCAGACAAAGCCCATGCACGCTACGCCCTCCTGATAGGGGAAGATGAGCTGGCAAACGGCACAGTATGGCTTAAAGACCTGGAGACAAAAGAGGAGCAGAGCATCCGGATAGACGCACTGTAAAAAAATACCTCAAGACCAACAACTATCCAGACTATCGACTATTGGGACTACTCCAACTCCTTCTCACGATTAGCAAAATAGTTGCTGATCCCCTCTGCGATCCCTTTGGCGAGGGCATCCTGGTAGCGGGGATCGAACAGACGCTTGCGCTCTTTGGGGTGCGTGATATAGCCTGTCTCCACCAGCACTGCCGGCATCTGTGCGCCCACCAGTACCCAAAAAGGTGCGGGTCTGACACCATTGTCATTGACGGAGCGAAATTTCGCTCTGGCATTTCTCAGCATGCCGCGCTGCACATCGATCGCCAGCTTGTTGGACATCACAATCTTGGGACCTGTCATGAGATTGAGCAGGACATTTTTGGAGATACGGTCCTTCGCATGGAGTACCACGCTGTTCTCCAGTGCCGCTATCCTTTTGGAGCGGGCAGAGCGTGTCACCTGAAGGTAATAGGTCTCGATCCCCTCTGCACTGTAACGCCTTCTGCCTCCTACCGCATTGGCATGGATCGAGACAAAGGCATCCGCATGCTTTCTGTTGGCATAGTGGGTGCGTACCCGCAACTTGACATAGCGGTTGCTGCTGCGGGTCATATAGACCCTGAATCCCAGCCTTTTGAGATGGGTGCGCACCCGCTTGGCGATCTGCAATACGACTGTTTTTTCCATATAGCGTCTGCTGCTGCCAAGCGCGCCACTGTCTTTGCCGCCATGCCCAGGATCGATCACGACGGTATAGCGTTTTTTGGGTTTTTTGATGTGGGGCGTGGTCAGTTTGGCAGATTTTTGATGCTTTTTGATCCGCCTCTTCTGCTTTTTTTCGGCTACAGAAAGTGAGGCGAAGAGATCCGAGGGGCTGCCGGCCTTGTTGCTGTATCCACGAGGAAGCAGGATCTCATACCTGTGTGCGGTGCGCTTGCGGTGCGCTACGGCATAGGGATGAAGCACCTCTATGACCACCCTGACCGTACTTCTATTGAACTGGGAGATACGGAAAGAGCGTACCGCACTATATGAGAGTTTCTCTGCAAGAGAGCGCTTGCGCAGTACTGTTTCGCCAAAATCAAATACATAGCGAATACTGCTGCTGCCTTTGAGTACGAAGTGCCTTATCTCTGCGGTATCAACGGATTTTGCAAAATCCAGCACCAGCTGCCCACGCACAATGTGTGCCCCCTTGATACTATTCAGCGCAGAGAGCTCCGAGACACCCAGAAGCCAAACGAGTAGGACGATCCACCATCGCATGGCTTAGGCTTCACCTGCCATCAGTTTCTCTATTAGTGCCTTGACGGTGATGATCTCATTGAGCCTGTACCCATTGGCTCCGGTAAAAAAGAGTCCGGAATCTACTTTGCCGTCATAGGCGTCTGAGAGTCTGTCGGCAATACAGTACCCCACCTCTCTTGCTTCCACGCCACGATGGCAAGGTGCCACGCAGTTGGAGATGCAGGCGATCTTGGGTGCGGTTTTTGTCTCGACCATCTCCTGAAGATGGGTCTTTGCTCCGCGTGCCGGATACCCTACGGGGGATTTTAGCAACTTAATATCTTCCTCTTTTGCATCGAGGATCACCTGCTTGAAATTCTCATGGGCATCACACTCTACCGTACCGATAAAGCGTGTACCCATCTGTACGGCCACGGCACCAAGATCCAACATTTTGACGATATCTTCATGATCCCAGACACCACCCGCAGCGATCACCGGCATATCTCCCCAGTTTTTTGCCTCTTCTACCACGGGAGGCAAAATCACCTCCAGTTGATTCTCCGGCAGGAAACACTCTTCATACTTGAATCCCTGGTGTCCTCCACTGAGCGGTCCTTCTACGATTACGGCATCAGGCAGTCTGTTGTGCGTTTTTTTCCATCTTCGGCAGAGAATACGCAGGGCTTTGGCGGTAGAGACGATAGGTACCAGAGCCACCTCAGGATAGGCCTTGGCAGCTTCAGGCATTGTCAACGGCAGTCCTGCACCGGTAATGATCATATTTGCTCCGGCTTCACAGGCATCCTTGACAATCTGATCATAGTTGACAGAAGCATACAGCACATTGCAGGCTAGAGGCTTGTCTCCACATATCTCCCTGGCATTGTCGAAGATCGCCTTGAGTGCTTTGGCTGAGTAAAAGTTGTTGGCCTCAGATGGCCT
>CAMZLC010000088.1 GCA_947311605.1 uncultured Sulfurovum sp. | reverse complement strand
TTCAAGCCGTTCAAGGCGTTCAAGGTGGGCAAAATGCCCTTTGATGCCATGATTAAAGAAAATACCTATATCGTAGGCTTTTTCCTCAGCAAGGCATTTGGTGTGATAGATTTGGACAAGATGGAGTATGCCGAGATCAAGGTAACCGCAGATGGCAACAAGCCCGTACTCAAGGTGCCCCATTTCGGGTTTTGGAGTCTCAGCAGGGACAAGACCTTTATCCCGGCAGTAGGGGGCAATGCGGTGATGGTCTATGATACCCAGTTCCGTTTTATTAAAAATATCAAAATGCAGGGTCTGCCGGTATTCACCTCCCTGAGTCCGGATCAGAAATATATCGCTGTGACCTTCTCCGGCAAAGATTTTCCCACCATTCAGATTGTTGACACACAGACACTCAAGATCATCAAGACCTTTCATTTCCAGGGAAAAGTCCTGCATCTGCGCTGGTCACAGGAGTCTCCTCAGCTCTATGTCTCTGTCAATGATGCCAATCAGATCAGCGTCATCAATACCAGAGAGTGGTATCTGGAGCGTGAGATCTATCAGGTAGCGCGCCCTTCGGGTATCTTTATCTATCGCTCAGAGGATAAAAAATAGATAGTGGGGAGGGGAGCTACCCTGTTGAGATGTATTACAGCACGGTATTTCCGACACTCTTTTTTGTCAACAGTAGCAATGAGACCTTTTTGACTCCTCCTCTTTATGCTGAGGGGATCAGTGCAGAAAACTTGGCTAAAATCATGCAGGATTTGGATATAATCCCAAATATGCACTAGAGATCACCCCTCTTCTACAAAGCATTAGCACATGGCCATTCACAAAGTATCATCGATTCACCTACGGGTGAACCTTTGATGCTTTGCAAACACCCATGCACTAAGCCTTTGCAGAATAGTGGACGATTCTAATGCATAGCTTGGGATTGTGATGACACTATAGTAGCCAAGCAATGTAAATAGAGGGTAAATATTCCAGTCATAAGCGCTATTTGGATATAATCGCCCAAAATTATTCGCCTTAAGGAGACAATATGGCAGCGCATTTGAATGTATATTATGACAAAGACTGTGACTTGAATATCATCAAGTCCAAAACAGTAGCGATGATCGGTTTCGGATCACAGGGGCATGCCCACGCAGAAAACCTCAGAGACAGTGGTGTGACCGTGGTCGTAGGATTGAGAAAAAATGGCAGTTCCTGGGCAAAAGCAGAAGCCAAAGGCTTTGAGACACTGACCGTAGCGGAGGCAACAGCTAAGGCAGATGTGGTGATGATCCTGCTTCCGGATGAGAACCAAAAAGAGATCTATGATGCCGAGATCGCACCCCACCTCAAAGAGGGTGCGACGATCGCCTTTGGCCACGGCTTTAACATCCATTATGGCCGTGTCCAGCCAAGAGCAGACATCAATGTCACCATGATCGCACCCAAAGCACCTGGTCATACCGTCAGAAGCGAATTTGTCAAAGGCGGCGGTATCCCTGACCTGATCGCAGTGCATGCAGACCCAAGCGGTGAGACCAAGGCGCTGGCACTTTCCTATGCTTCTGCCATCGGTGGTGGCCGTACGGGTATCATCGAGACCACTTTCAAAGACGAGACAGAGACAGATCTCTTTGGCGAGCAGGCGGTACTGTGTGGCGGTATCACCTCGCTGATCCAGGCTGGGTTTGAGACTTTGACTGAGGCGGGCTACCCGCCGGAGATGGCCTATTTCGAGTGTCTCCATGAAACCAAACTGATCGTAGACCTGATCTTCGAGGGGGGTATCGCGGACATGAGATACTCTATCTCCAACACCGCAGAGTATGGCGATATGGTCTCCGGCCCGAGAGTGATCAACGCAGAGTCCAAGAAGGCGATGAAGGAGATTCTGACAGAGATACAGAACGGAAAATTTGCCAAAGACTTCATCCTGGAGGGGCAGGCAGGCTATCCCAGGATGAATGCTGAGAGAAAAAACCTCAGAGAGACCGGTATAGAAAAAACCGGAGAGAGACTCAGAGCCATGATGCCCTGGATCAACGAAAACAAGATCGTCGACCAGGAAACCAACTAGTTTTTCCTATAAACGGAGCCGCATGGCTCTGTTTGTGATCTATCATCATTCGTTTTTATCCTCCTCATCATCCATACTTTATATCCCCGTATCCAAGCTGTTATTTTCCACCCCATCCATCAAATTTAATAGACCTATAATCTTTGTGGGAATAAAATACAGTTAGGTATTGCGATATTGATGCGATAACCAAATTAACTGTATGGAGCAAGAAATGTCCGAGAAGAGAATCTTTATTATAGAGTACGCCAAGGGGTCAGACAAGGGATTTGACGGTTTCAGGCCGGATACCAAACCGATCCTCAATGCGATCAGTGAAGCAACCGGGATCGATACAGAGGTTGTGTTCTATCGCCCCAATCGAAAATACGATCTGCTGGAGTATCTCAAGGAACATGCCTATGCGGTGATCAGCAGGATTAATCCGGGCAACCTCAAGGCGGTGGACGAATACTTTCAGTTCCTCAAAGCGCTCTCTAATGCCGGCGTAGAGATCCATACCCACCCCGACGTCATGATCAATCTGGACTTCAAGGATATCCTGGCGAAACTCAAGGGGACAAAATTGGGGGATGAGGGCACCCACTTTTACCATACCTACACGGAGTTTGTGAGCAACTTCCCCGCACTGCTGGACAATTACGGGATCCGGGTGCTCAAGACCAACTATGGCTCTACCGGTGAGGGGGTCTATCTGGTCTCCAAAAAAGAGGATGGCTCTATCTTTACTGTTGAGGCAGTTAACAACGAGAAGTATTATTATGAGGATATCAATGAGTTTCTCCATAAATTCGAGAGCAACTTTGAGGCGGATGACGAAAATGCTGCCTATTTTCAGGGCAAAGCAGGATTTGTGGGCTGCAGGTATCTGGAGCGGATCGCTGAGGGGGAGATACGCGTACTGCTCGTAGGAGAGAAGATCGTCTCAGTGGTACACAAGAAGCCACAGGAGGGGGCTTTTTCTGCGACACTCTTCTCCGGTGCTCAGTACAAGTATGAATCCCCAGATGAGCCCAAATGGAAAGAGGTGGTCAAGCTGACCAAGTCAGGACTCAAAGATATCAACCCCTATCTGTCCGGTCAGCAGTATCCGTTGCTTTGGACGATGGATTATATTATGGATTACGATGCGGATGGCAAGGACAGCTATGTACTCTCCGAGATCAACTGCTCCTGCGTGGGCATCAGCACACAGCTGGAGGTAGCCAAAGAGGTGGCAAAGGTATTTAAAAAGAGGTTCAAAAAGTAGGTCGCTACGCTATCCAGAGTTTCAGGAAGCTGACGACCTCATCTTTGACATAGGGGTTGGCGGTGATATCGTGCTTGGTCTTTGTCAGGATGACGATCTTGGCATGGGTGTATTTTTTGAGTGCTTCTATGCCGTTGCCTTGCACGGTGTATTGTCTGTTCAGTGCAGAGCTGGTGGAGAAGAATTGATCGTGTGTGCCGATGATATTGAGAAAAGGTTCATCCTTTTTGGTGCCAAGCTTGAAGCGTGTATAGAAGTAGGAGCTTTCGCAGGAAAACGCAGTAATGATCCTGCCTTTGAATGCTCTGGAACGATAGATAGCCGCCGCTAGTCCTCCTTCGGAGTTCCCCATCAGGAAGAGGTTGTTCTGATCTACAAAGGGGAGCTTCTTGAGTCGTTTGAGGCTGTATTGGATCTCTGCGAGGCGTACCTTGTGTACTTTGATGTAATGTTTCTCTTCGACCGGTGAAGTATAGGTGGGTCTGCCGTGCAGCTTGTGGGAGTTGGGAGCGAAGAAGAGTGCACCCGCCTCTTCGACGATATAGCGTCGGTAGATATCGCCGGTATAGAGTCCCGATGAGCCGTGCATATAGAGTACAGTGGGTACTTTCTGTGCTATCTCTATGTCCGGATATTGCTGCAAAAAGGCATCATAGGTGCCGTAGAAGTGATTATCCAGCCCAGTAATCTCCTTGGGTATCCCCACAAAGGCATAGCGGAAGGTATCGCCAAAGTTGGCATATTTTTTCAGTGTTTTTTTGATCTTGTTCTGCATGGATCTATCCTATAGTCTCATAGATCTCTTGGGTCTCTATGGGCGTATCGCCTATCTGGACCGCTCTTTGTATCCTTTTTTGTGCCTCATGGAAGCTTTCTTGGTCTTTGGCATGGACGATACACAGGGGAGTCTGCTTGTCTACCCGGTCTCCTATATGGACGATCTTTTCCAGTCCTACACTATGGTCGATCGCATCAATGGGTCTGATCCTGCCACCACCCAGACCGACCACACTCATGCCGATAGCGATCAGATCCATCGAGGCAACCACACCACGCTCCAGAGGGAAGACTGGTGCAATGACGGCGGCTTGGGGCAGATACGCTTCGTACCTGTCGCAAAAGTCAGAAGGGCCTCCGAGCATAGAGACCATCTTGCCAAATATCTCCAAAGCCTTGCCGCTCGAGAGTGACCTCTCCAGCATTGTGTCCGCCTCGATTTCGGAGCCGGCCAAGCCTGTGCTTAGCAGTGCGGCTCTAGACAGTGCCATAGTGACACGGTGGAGCCTGGGGTCGCGATGCTTGCCTATGAGGTAGGCTACGGCCTCTTTGACCTCTAGGGCATTGCCAGCATTGCAGGCTAGGGATTGGTTCATGTCTGTCAGTAGCGCTTGGGTCTTGACGCCGGCAGCATTGGCGATCTCTACGATGGACTGTGCAAGCTCTTTGGAGAGGGCATAGGTAGGCATAAAAGCACCGCTGCCGACCTTGACATCCATAATGAGGGTATCGAGCCCCTCTGCCAGCTTTTTGGAGAGGATGGAAGCGGAGATCATCGGGATGCTCTCTACGGTAGCGGTGACATCACGGATGCTGTAGATGCGCTTGTCTGCCGGTGCCAATGCGCTGGTCTGTCCTATGATGGCGACACCGCATTCTTTGACCACCTCCCTAAAGTGTGCATTGTCAGGCAGGACATTGTAACCGGGGATAGACTCAAATTTGTCCAGTGTGCCGCCGGTATGTCCCAAGCCCCGACCGGAGATCATAGGCACATAGGCACCGCAGGCTGCGAGCATGGGCCCCAGCATCAGTGAGACCACATCGCCTACCCCTCCGGTAGAGTGCTTGTCTACGACAGGGCCATCCAGATCCCAGCGGAGCGACTCCCCGGAATCTCTCATGGCGAGTGTCAGTGCAGTCTTCTCATCCAGGCTCATGCCGTTGAAGTAGACTGCCATAGCAAAAGCAGAGATATGCTCGTTGGCGACAGAGCCATCTGTGACCCCGTGAATAAACTGTGCGATCTCCTCTTTGGAGAGTGGCTGGTTGTCCCGCTTCTTGCGAATAAATTCTTGTGGTATAAGCATCTGTATTCCTCTATGATTTGGATAGGTTGTCTGGACCGAAGGAGTCCGGAAGAAGTGCGTCGATACGGTATTTACCGAGTGTGCCTCGATGCTGATCATGGATATAGATGAGCGTATCGCTTTGAGCAAACTCTCTGATCCTCTGCCTGCATGCACCGCAGGGGGTGATGGGCTGATCCGAGAGACCGGTGATCAGGATTGCACGGATCAGCCTGCCGCCACCTGCTACCATGCTCCCTATCGCCTGCTCTTCGGCACAGGAGCCGGAGGGATAGGCGGCATTTTCGACATTGCAGCCAGTGTGCACAGTCCCTGCCTCATCCAGTACTGCTGCACCGACGCAGAAGTGGCTGTAGGGTGCATAGGCGTGGGCATAGGCATCAGTCGCTGCTTGAATTAATGTGTTGATTGTGGTTTTCATAGTATGATTTTATCCAAAATTTCAGAATAGTTACGAGTAGATTGGAGAAATTTGGCTATACTTTTATGAAATACATACATTAGGACACCCATGAATGATCTAGCAAGATACCTTGACCATACCCTGCTCAAAGCAGATGCGACGCCAGAGGAGATCGTTACACTTTGTACAGAAGCGAAGCAATACATTTTTGCCTCTGTCTGCGTCAATAGCTGCCATGTACCCCTGGCAGCTGCAGAGCTTGAGGGGAGTAGTGTGGCTGTCTGTACCGTAGTGGGTTTTCCGTTAGGAGCCATGCAGACGGCTTCCAAAGCCTTTGAGACAAAAAAAGCGATCGCAGAAGGTGCAGATGAGGTGGACATGGTACTCAATATTGGCTGGCTCAAAGCGGGCGAACCTGAGCGGGTCAAAAATGATATTGCAGAGGTCAAAAAAGCCTGTGGCAACAAGCTGCTCAAAGTGATCCTGGAGACAGCATTGCTGGATCAGGAGGAGATTGTTTTAGCCTGCACACTTGCCTTGGAGGCCGGAGCAGACTTTGTCAAGACATCGACAGGTTTCTCTACTGGGGGTGCTACGATAGAGGATGTCAGGCTCATGAAGCAGACAGTGGGCGACAGAATGCAGGTCAAGGCTTCAGGAGGGATTCGAGATACTGAGACTGCCAGAGCGATGATATCGGTCGGCGCGTCGAGACTTGGGGTGAGTGCTGGGGTGGCGATCGTCGAGGGCAGCAAGCCTCATACCCAAGGGGGCTATTGATGGCACGGGTGATCTGGCTGGTGCTGGACTCTTTTGGGGTCGGAGGTGATGAGGGTGCAGCGGCATTTGGTGACGCAGGCGCTGATACACTGGGGCATATCGCAGCGCAGGAGAGACTCTCTCTGCCCCATATGACAGCGCTAGGCCTGGGGGAGCTCTACAGACATATCCATGGGGCGTACCCTCCGATAGAGGATATCCGACCGCCGATGGCCGGCAGCTTCTATGGTGCTGCCCGTGAGGCTTCCGATGCCAAGGATACCCTTTCGGGGCATTGGGAGATGGCAGGGGTGCAGATGGATGTGGCGATGACCTATTTCCCCGATACCTGTCCGACCTTTCCTTCTGAGATGATACAAGAGATCCTCTCCCGGAGTGATATAGATGGCATCCTGGGGGATCGCCACGCCAGTGGGCTGGAGGTGATAGAGACACTAGGAGAGGCGCATATCGCTACAGGCAAGCCGATCTTCTACACCAGTGCGGACTCCGTGCTCCAGATCGCAGCACATGAGACACATTTCGGGCTGGAGAGGCTTTACAAACTCTGTGAGATTGCCAGAGAGGTCTGTAATGCCTATGGGGTGGGCAGGGTGATCGCCAGACCTTTTCTTGGCGAGGAGAGCGCGCACTTCAAACGCAGCAAAAACCGCAAAGACTACGCCATGAGACCCAGTGGCACCTCTGTATTTGAGCTTGCTGTGGCGCAGGGCAGGGAGGTGGTCGGCATCGGCAAGATCCATGATATCTTCGGCGGACATGGGATCAGCAAAAAAGTACCGGCATACGGGCTGGAGGGACTCATGGATACGACACTGGCAGAGATGGAGACACTCCCCGACGGTGGCATCCTCATGACTAATTTTGTGGATTTTGATATGGAGTGGGGGCACCGCAGAGATGCAGAGGGCTACGCGAAAGGGCTGGCATACTTTGACGGCAGAGTACCGGAACTGCTGGAAAAGCTGCAGGAGGGGGATATGCTCCTACTGACCGCCGACCACGGCTGTGACCCTACATGGCCGGGCAGTGACCACACCCGTGAACTGGTACCGGTATTCGGGATGTACTTGGATCGTGAAATCGGAGACATAGGCATACGGGATGGCTTTGCCGATATGGCACAGAGTGTGGCGGAGCACCTGAAGCTGGAGTTGGAGGGTGCTTTTGGGAAGGGGTTTTGATGTGAATGGGCAAGCCTAAATTAGATCATTTTTTGAGGCGCGTATTTAATGCTTTGGCTTTCATGGTGACTTATGCGCTTTGCAATACAGCAGGTATATCAATCTCATGAGGGTTTGTTTTGACATTTAACACCTCTACGGCAACTATCTCATTTTTGGCATTATAGTCCACTACGGTTCCATCCTGTTTCTCTTCGCTCTCCACGACAGTATCTTCACTAAACCTCACATAGATACTGTCTGTTTCGTTATCGTATATGATTTTCATTTGCAACCTCTCCCGACTTCACCTATCAACCGAGAATAAACCCCACAAACACAGGGTTCTTCTAAAAAAGTAGGCACTACAAGAGATAAGGTATTTTATTCATCTTCACTTCCATCAGTCTATAAATCTT
>CAMZLC010000087.1 GCA_947311605.1 uncultured Sulfurovum sp. | reverse complement strand
TATGATTTTCATACAACTTAATCTGAGAGTTAAAAGGGAAACTGTTGACCGTAGCATAGACCTTTTTCCCGCGTGCGTGGGCATAGGTGATCCCCTCGGCATAAGAGTCCATATCAAACTCCTTGCCAGATCGGATACGCAGAGAGAAGGTACTGGTGCTGCCATAGACCGCATCGGCACCATAATTGAGTGCGATTTTGAGCTTCTCCAGATTGCCTGCAGGCGCCAAAAGTTCTGCAAAGTTTCCCATAGTGCTCCTCTCTGTGAAAATAGACATTATTCTACTACAAAGGTGGTAAAGAGGAGATTTGTTCAATAAAATTATGCTACACTCTACCCATGAAAACAGTGATCTTTCTCCTATTCTCAAGCTACACACTGCTCTTTGGAGCAGAGGTGACGCAGTACCGTCAAGACCTTTTCTGCTATGGCACCCAGGTCAATCTGCGCTCCTTTCTGCTGGCAGGGAAGCCGATGCAACTGAGTCTCGACACAGAAACGCTTCAGACCTCCATCCACGCACCCGTCAAGACCATAGGGCACCCCTGTGAGAATGAAACCAGTCGATACAGCAGGCTTCTGGTTGCCTCCTCTAGGCCTCCTTATCCCTTGCAAAATGACGGCCTCACACAAACCCGTACGGCACCCACTGTCACAACGGATCTTTGTCCCTCTTCCAAGCAGGGGTTTGAAAGGCGCTTGTATGCGTCCATGCTGGAGAAATTTTCTCAGCCTGTACCCGCCACACTCTTCATCACAGGAAAATGGATCAAAGGCCATCCAGAGGCTTTTGGACAGTTTCTTGTATGGGAAAAAACACACAAGCTCTCCATCACCTGGGGCAACCACACCTACAGCCATCCCTATCACCCTGGCGCAGCTCTTGGGGAGAACTTTGTGCTCTCTCCTGGCTATGATCTCAAAAAAGACACCCTCAGACTGGAAAAAGAACTCATCGAAAGAGGCGTGACACCCTCTGTGTTCTTTCGCTTTCCCGGACTGGTCTCTGACCAAAAATCCATACAGACGATCCACGATCTCGGTCTCATCACTATCGGCAGCCACACCTGGATCGCCAAGGGGGAGAAGATCAAAGCAGGATCGATCATCCTCCTGCACGGTAACAAAAACGAACCCAAAGGAGTAGCAATGTTCCTGGAGATGCTAAGGGACGACACACTCCAAGAGATACGATCACTGCCGGAAAGTCTTTAGGAGACTCTCCCAGGCATAGTACTTTGAGATAAAAATATGCTACACTTACAGAAAAAGTACTGATACCATGAAGATAGACTTGCACAACCACACCACCCGATGCAATCACGCCACAGGCAGCATAGATGCGTATATACGACATGCTATCGAGCAGGAGATCAAGATCTATGGGTTTAGCGAACATGCTCCCATGGACTTTGATGAGGGATATCGCCTAGGTTTCCAAGAAATGGAAGCCTACCAAAACGATATCCTGACTGCCAGAGAACATTACAAAGACAAGATCGATATCAGGCTGGGCTATGAGGTGGACTGGCTGCCGGGTCACATGGACGAAAGGGTGCTCGGTGCGGAGGTGGATTACCTCATAGGCTCCGTGCACTTTATCAACAAATGGAGCTTCGACAATCCCGAGTTCATAGGCGAATGGAAGCACAAGGATGTGGATGAGGTCTGGCAAGCCTATTTCGAAGCGATTACAGCGATGGCACAAAGTGGCAAGTTTGATATCGTAGGGCATTTTGATCTGATCAAGGTTTTCAACTATCTCCCCAAACAAGAGATCGGACTGCTCGCCAAAGAGGCACTGCACGCTATCAAAGGTGCCGGCATGGTAGTAGAGGTCAATGCTGCAGGACTGAGAAAACCCACTGAAGAGATCTATCCCTCCAAGCCACTACTCCAAGAGGCCTATGCGCTGGATATCCCTATCACATTCAGCTCTGATGCCCACGCACCCGATCAGGTAGGCGCAGGACTGCAAGAGGCCTACGCCTTGGCGCGATCCGTAGGCTATACACAGGCTGCTACTTTTAGAAACCGCCAAAGAGAAATGCTTAATTTTTAGGCAGCTCCTCCTCTCTCTTTCAATCCAGAGTCGCTATAATAACAGATACTAAAATTTTTCATTAGGAGAAGAGATGGGTAAGTTTGTGAACAGTTTAGCAGAATACAATACATATTGCGAGGAGAACGAGGTTGAGTTTGTTGACTTCAGATTCTCTGATATCAAGGGTGCATGGCACCATATCAGCTACAGAAAAAGTGCGGTAGATGACAAAATGCTGGAAAATGGTGTACCCTTTGATGGCTCTTCCATTGATGCGTGGCAGCCGATCAATGAATCAGATATGATCCTCAAGCCTGATGTTCAGACTGCATTTTTGGATCCATTCACAGCAGACAGCACGATAGTTATCATCTGCGATGTCTATGATATCTACAAGAATGAGCTCTACGCCAAGTGCCCCCGATCCATCGCCAAAAAAGCACTCAAAGCGCTTGACGATGCGGGTATCGCAGACACAGCTTATTTCGGACCGGAGAATGAATTCTTCCTCTTTGATGATGTCAAGATCGTAGACAATGACAACGAGCAGTCTTTCAAAGTAGAATCGGACGAAGGCCACTGGGCAGATGCCGCCGACTATGGTGAATTTGGCAACATGGGTCACAGACCTCGTATCAAAGGCGGTTATTTCCCTGTGATGCCTACAGACTCTGCCGTCGATCTCAGAGCAGAGATGATGCAGGTACTCGAAGAAGTAGGACTCGAAGTCGTATTGGGTCACCATGAAGTCGCACAGGCGCAACATGAGCTTGGTATCGTATTCTCTGATATCATTACTGCTGGTGATAATGTACAGAAGTACAAGTATGTGGTCAAAATGGTCGCACACCTCAATGGCAAAACAGCCACTTTTATGCCAAAGCCTATCTATAGCGACAATGGAAACGGTATGCATGTGCATCAGTCCCTCTGGAAAGATGGCAAGAACCTCTTTTACAAAGAAGGTGAATATGCAAACCTCAGCAAAACAGCCCTGGATTACCTCTCAGGCATCTTTCACCACAAGGATGCAGTAGCGGCCTTCACCAATCCAAGTACCAACTCCTACAAAAGACTGCTGCCAGGCTTTGAAGCACCACGCATCCTGACCTATTCCAGCCAGAACCGTTCTGCTGCCTGCCGTATTCCTTATGGTGCAGGTGAGATGGCGACGAGGATCGAGACCAGATGGCCAGACTCTACAGCCTGCCCCTATCTCGCATTTGCAGTACTAATGATTGCCGGACTTGATGGTATCAAAAAAGGTGGTTATCCGATGGTAGGGCCTGTAAACGAAGATCTTTTCGAGATCTCAAGAAGAGAACTTGCCGAAAGAGGCATCCCTGAGCTGGCAAGTACATTCAGAGATTCTTTAGAGGGTCTCGAAAAAGACCATGCATTCCTTGCACCTATCATGAGCTCCGAGTATGTCATGGAGTACACGCAATATATGTTTGATAGACATGTCTATCCTGTAGAGGGTAGACCCACAGCCTACGAGTATATCTCTACCTACTCCTGCTAGTAGCATAGCGCGGTTCAACATAACCGCGCTACAAACAAAATCACACAAACCAAGATCGATACTACACCCTAAAACATTGTGCCGCTGTCATTGCCTACATTTTTGGGCTCGCGTCTTTTCAGATTGATCGGATCAGACGGCACCTGTTCTCTCTCGCTGCTCTCGATCACTGACTCATCATCGATACTGATAACCTCCACCCCGTTTTCATTGTCTTCCGTCAGTGCATCAAAAGGATTGGAAGGGGAGGCAGGTATCCTTGTTTCCGACTTTTCCTGTTGCAATGGAGAGATATCGGTATAAAACTCTTGTTTTCCTTCCTCTGTCATCCCTGACTTGACGCCTTCTGGTTTCACAAACTTTCTGGGGGTATCCGGATCATATTTCAATAATCCTCTGTAAAAGTAGGCAAAACTCGGTGCTGCCACAGAACCTCCGGTGGCGCCTCTGCCTATGCGGCGGTTGTTGTCGCGCCCAAACCAAACGATCGTTGTCACAGTAGGAGAGTAGCCACAAAACCAGGCATCCACACCATCATTGGTCGTACCGGTCTTTCCTGCCAACTCCAAGCCCTTGACACGTGCATTGCGACCTGTACCACGCTTGATGACATCCCGGAGGATATCCGTCATCAAGTACGCCTGCTCTGGTTTCGTGAAGTTGGCGATCTCTTTGGGCTTGGTTTCGTAGAGTACGGCATTCCCCTTGGAGACAATCTTGCTGACAAGTCTGGGCTCAATCATATGTCCACCATTGGAAAAAACCGTATACATTTGTGCCATCTTTAGCGGACTGATACCCAGGTTTCCCAAGGCGATCGAGAGGTCTTTGGGGATATTTGGCACATCGAGCAGTGCCAGTCTTTTTCTGATTGTCTCCACACCGATATCATAGACCAGATTGATCGTTGCAAGATTTCTTGAGTGTACCAGTGCCTCACGAAGAGGAATGAATCCTTCGAAGTTACGCTCATAATTTTTGGGTGCCCATACCTTCTTTTTACCATTTTTAGTATATTGAAAGGTGCGTGCCAGATCGGTCAATTTAGTAGAGGGGCTATAGCCCATGTCCAGCGCGGTCTGATAGATAAAGGGTTTGAAGGCAGAGCCCGGCTGTCTTCTGGTCATGGTGATACGGTTAAAAGCAGACTTTTTGTAGTCCACCCCGCCCACCAGTGTCAGAATATCTCCTGTGTTGTTCTCCACGGAGATCATACCGCCGTTGAGCTTCGTTTTGGCGGGGTTGTCCTTGTACCGCTTGACCGTTTTGCCAAAGCCCATTTTGAGTGCCTCTCTGGCAACCTTTTGGAGTGCCAGATCTATGGTGGTGTAGATCGTATATCCTCCCGTCCTGATATCACCAAGCTCTCCTTTAAATCTGCGGAGTATCTCATCCACCACATAAGGAGCCACATTTTGTGTCAATGAGCTTCGGTAGACCTGAGGGGTCTCTTTGGCTGCCTTGAGATACTCCTGATCCGTGAGCCATCCAATGGTATGCATGCGGCGCAGTACTGCATTGGCACGGTTGAGTGATCTTTTGTAATGTCTTAGTGGGTTGTAGTAGCTAGGCCCCTTGGGAAGCCCCATCAAAATGGCACACTCCTTGAGTGTCAGCTCTTCCAGTTTTTTATGAAAGTAGCCAAAGGCTGCTGTCTTGACCCCATAGTAATTATTGCCGAAAAATATCTCGTTGAGATAGCGTTCCAAAATCTGCTCTTTGCTGAGTTTGTTCTCTATTTTTATCGCCAGGACTGCTTCATTGAGTTTTCGCATCAAGGTTTTCTTGCGTGTGAGAAGTTTGTTTTTGACCAGTTGCTGTGTCAGCGTACTGCCACCCTCTACAAAGCTGCCGGCTTTGATATCCTTGAAGATAGCCCGCAGTATAGCGTCAGGGTTGATGCCGCTATGCTCAAAAAACTTGGTATCCTCTACCGCAACCAATGCCTCTATCATGTATCCCGGTATCTCATCATAGTTGGCATAGAGCCTGTGTCTCTTTTTGAAGACATAGGCCAGCCGTTTTCCGTGACGATCCAGTATCTCGCTGGAGACTTCCGG
>CAMZLC010000086.1 GCA_947311605.1 uncultured Sulfurovum sp. | reverse complement strand
TTGTCTGCAAAATTTAGATAGCTGAAGAGGTCACTATTTCGTACCGCAGAGAAACCTAGAATCGCCACCAATTCGGCAATATAATCGCTTTTCTGTCTCACGGTGCCGAAATAGGTCGACCCGTTGAGCATCGTGGAGATGACCACATTGAGCTCCCGCTCTTCTCGATAGACTTTGACGAAGGGTTTACCAAGCTTGGCTGTGGTCTTCCAGTCGATCTTTCGGACATCGTCTCCGTACATATACTCCCTGAGTTCCGCGAACTCAAACCCTTCACCATGAAACAGCGAGGCATTGTTTCCCAGCATATCACCAAAAACCTGCTTTTTGGTCTTGAGAATGATCTTTTTAACTGCTTTATTCATGCGGCATATCCAGATTTATGGAACAGGAACTGCACCCAGCACCTTCTCTACGATGAAGTCCTGATCGATACCCTCTGCCTGTGCCTCATAGCTCATGATGATGCGGTGCCTCAGTATCTCCTTGGCGATATAGGCAATCTCGATCGGCGAGACATACTCCTGCCCTTTCAGATAGGCGACTGCACGGCTTGCCTTGTACATATCGATACTGGCTCTGGGGCTGGCCCCGAACTCAATATAGCTTTTGATCTCATCAATGCCGTATTTTTCAGGCTCCCTGGTCGCAAAGATCAGCTCTACAATATACTTCTCGATCTCCTCATCCAGATGCACCTGCATCGCCTCTTGGCGGATGCGCTCCAGATCCTCTGCTGTTGCTACCTGCTCGATCCTTCCAAAGCTGTTGTTGGCTGCGCGTCTGGCGATCTCCAGCTCCTCTTCACGGGTGTTGTAGCCTACCACTACCTTCATCATAAAACGATCCAGCTGTGCTTCTGGCAACTCATAGGCACCTTCCTGCTCTACAGGGTTCTGCGTGGCCATAGTAAGAAAAGGGAGATCCAAATGAAAGGTCTCATCTCCGATAGTGACCTGTCGCTCCTGCATCACTTCCAATAGTGCAGACTGCACCTTGGCGGGTGCACGGTTGATCTCATCTGCCAGAAGAAGGTTGGTAAATACCGGCCCTTTTTTGATCTTGAATGCGTTGTTGCTGGGATCATAGATCTCGGTACCGATGATGTCAGAAGGAAGTAGGTCAGGGGTAAACTGCACCCTTTTAAAATCCAGACCCAGTGTCTTGGCAAGGGCATTGACCGTGGTTGTTTTGGCGAGTCCTGGTACACCCTCAAGCAGGATATGTCCCCGACACAGCAGACCCGCAAGCAAGCCCTCGATCATCTTATCCTGACCGACGACGACCTTGCTGATCTCTTCTTTGATTCTTTGGATAGTCTCCAATGTTTACTCCTCTTTTTAGAGATATTCTAAGAGGAGTGTACTCCAATGAGTTTAACTAAGTGTTAATCATCAGTATGGGATCAGGCCTCTCTCGGCTCCTCCTCCTTTTTGAAGAGAATCTGCAATCACGCCAAGCAAAATATCCAAAAGTCTCTCAATTAAAGTTTATATTTTTTGAAACCAAGCTCTATATTTTTCCATTCTCAACGTATACGCTATGTTTTTTTTCACTTTTTCCAGAGGAGCTATGCGTATCTCATCCACATAAACCAGATGCCATCCAAGCGTCGTTTTAAAGGGATTTTGTGTATATTCACCCTCTTTGAGCATGAACGCTTTTGCTCCAAAAGGTGCTGCCATAGTACGAAAGCCTACAAAACCCAAATCTCCACCCTTTTTTGCTCTTGGATGCTTAGAGTGTTTTATGGCCAGCTTTTTAAAGGCTTCTAGTCTGTTTTTACTTTTTGCCAGTAGTTGCAAAAGTGGTTTTAGTGCCTCTTTATCTTCGCTTACTATGGTATAAGCATGTACAGAGGTGTAGTCGCGTATATGATTTTTATAGTATGCTTCTATCTCGTCTTGACGTATTACTATTTTCTCTCGTTGGGAGGCAAGGTATGTATTCATAGCGATAGATCTTTGGGCTTTATACATCGTATCTTTATAGACCTGCATTTGCGTCACATTGTGCTCCATGGCCATCTTATAGACTCTCTCTATCTTCGCTAGTTTCTCTTGGATGTGTGTTTTTTGTATCTTGTTTAGCTTCTCATAGCTTTTGCTGTACTCTTGAAAAGACATTTTTTCAAGTTCTTCTGTAGTGTTGTTTTCTGCATATGCACTACTCACACTACATACTATCCATAAAACTATGGTAAATTTTTTCATCTTTATACTATCCTTTTATATGGGTTCTTGGCTGGGTTGGCATGGCTTATCATGCGAGAATGGGACTACACTGTAAAAAAGTTCAAACCCTTAAAAAATGCTAGAAAAATCAACCTCAGTCAAGCACTCCTCTGAGATATTAAATGTATAAATATCCTCTTTGGTACATTTTTTGATAAGTTCATATTTGCCATCTATTAGTTCAAAGACATCAGAGAGTTCGGTATTTGGCTCGATGATGATATAAAACTTAACGCCCTCTTGTTCATAAAGTTTCATTTTGGTCGTGACGTCTTTAAGGGCTGTAGATTTTGACAACACCTCTACTACCAAGGGTGGTGTTTTAGAAAAATACTGATGGGTGGTTTTTTCACAAAATAGGACAACATCGGGTTGCACTATGGTGCTGTCATTTACTTTCCAGTCGATTGGAGACAGATAAATTTCACAGTTTTTATTTGAACATTCTAGATTTTTATCCAATTCTCTCCATGTATTGGCTACTACTTTTTGATGCTTAGGATAAGGGGCAGGAGCCATGGCATAGGCTACCCCATCTATGAGTTCCCACGAATCATCCCACTGAACATAGTCAGCATACGTATAATACTGAAAATTTTCATAGTTTAAAGCTTCCATTCTCTGACCCTTTTTAGTCCAATTGTACTAAAAAATCTTTCAATAGCTACTTACTTGCATAGTTATCTTTAAATTTTGGGGGGGCTTCAAACCTACAATAGGCTTTTTATCTGGTCAAAAATACTTTGACCAGAAAGAATTGAATCATTGAGATCAAATAAATCTATCATACGCTCTTTTTATCTCACATAGCACCCAAAAAAGGTGCCATTTTTTCATTTTTTGTCGCGACCGCTCACGCGGCTCAAGGGTCAATAGCACTAGCGTGCTAATTTTTTAGGCAACGAACAGAAAAACCGTTCGAACGATAGTTGTTGTTGCTTGGGAGGGCAGAGCTCGAGGAGAGGCGCAGACTGTGAGCGTTCGTACCATTGACAGAGGCAGACCAGTAGTAGCCGAGGATGGTTGTGTCGTACAGGGTCGCAGTGCTTCTGTTGTGGTACCCCGCCAACGGCAACTTAAGCGTAGAGCTTAACGCACCTGCACTATCTTCACTTGCCCATGTATTTGCTTCCTGCGTCCACTCACCTGTAGTAGCTTCTCCCGTAGGCAGACGGTAGCCTATAGGACATACATTGTTCGCTGCGCTTTCACTTGCCCACAGTGTATCGTCTTGGTTGACTCTCCAGTCGTAAGGACTATTTGCTTCAGTGATAAACAGAGCATCTGTTGGAGCATCACTGTTTGGAGCATCTGAACCATCTGGAAGAGTTGAACCATGCACTGGTGTACCAGTAGTGCCATCTGTCCAAGTGATAAGCTCATGCCCATCTGCTTTTCTTCCCCACTGGAAGAGTGAACCGTAGGCCAAGTAGTCATCAGTGGCTGTGGCTTGTTGAGATGGGTTGAAGTTTCCATTAGGGTTGTTTACATCTGCATACTCAGCCCCTAGGTTATTGTTCAGCCATGTTTTTCCTGTAGTTGGGTTTGTGACTGGGAGGTACAAGAAGTTATGGCTTGTTGTGTCTCCTGTGTTGTCTGCTACGCCAAACATTCTATCTGGGATAGCTGGCACTATTTTTAGCGTAGCCGTTGATGTGCCTCCAGCATTGTCTGTAGCATAAGACCATGTCGCTGCCACTAGGCCTGCGATGTCATCTTCGATATCTAGTTTTTTTGCATTATAGGTATCATCAGCATTTCCTGCACTGTCATCTATGGTAATAGTAGCCGTAATCACACCTGTACCCACTGCTACTGTTTGTGCAGGGTAAGAGAGTGTTGCCACGATACCTGCTTCACCGTCTTCTGTACTACTCGCATCTATCGTAAAGGTTTCAGAGTATGCAGGCAAGCTGACATCTGCTGTCACTACTGTATAAGGGATAGATAGGTTTAGTGTAGTGGCTATAGTACCTTGGATATCTATCGCTGGGCTGTGTGGTGTCGCATCATAGATAGACGTTACATAGGCTGTGGCATTTTCATCTAGGGTGATGTTATTTGGTAGCGGATCAGGTGCTGCTTCGGCTTTTAGGCAACGAACAGAAAAACCGTTCGAACGATAGTTGTTGTTGCTTGGGAGGGCAGAGCTCGAGGAGAGGCGCAGACTGTGAGCGTTCGTACCATTGACAGAGGCAGACCAGTAG